>NZ_JACDUS010000013.1 GCF_013761005.1 Desulfosalsimonas propionicica | reverse complement strand
TATAATCTGCTTATCCTGAGTCAAATTGGAAGCCCTCTCCAGGGTCGGCCGGGGTTATGCACAGAAATTTGAAGCAAGTTTTTCAGGAAGCCCTAATATGGTAAAAGTGTGCCATTTTATTTCCGGCGATCTATGGGCCGGCGCCGAAGTCATGGCTTTTAGCCTGCTTAAAGAATTGCAGGAATTCAGCGAAATCGATGTTGCCGCTATAGTTTTTAATGAAGGCCGTCTGGCCCTGGAACTGCGTAATGCAGATGTGCCGATTTTTGTTGTTGACGAACATAGTACTTCCTTTTATGCACTCGTTTTTCAAATCAGATCCTTGGTACAGAAATTATCACCTGATGTCATCCACTCGCACCGCTACAAGGAAAATATCCTGGCTTTTTTGGCCAGGGGATTTCGGAGAAAGCCCCGCCTGATTGCCACGCAGCACGGAATGCCCGAGGGGGGCAGCAAGCGGTTGCTGTCCAAGGGACGTTTTGTGTCAGGATTAAATAAATTCCTGCTCGCCAAACATTTTGACAGCCTGGTAGTTGTGTCAGATGATATGCGGCAGACCTATATTCAGGAACTCGGTTTTAATCCGCAAAAAGTCCATACCATACACAACGGCATAGAACTGCCGGCCAGGGCGAAGCACCACAATACAGAATCCGGCATCACAGTGGGATCGGCTGGGCGGTTTTTCCCGGTAAAGGACTATCCTTTGATGGTTGAGATCGCACGTACAATAAAGGAAAAGGGATATCCGGTTGCCTTTGAACTTGCCGGAGACGGCCCGCAGCGGGATATAATTGGAGAACGGATCAGTTCTTACGGGCTTGATGATGCGTTTTTGTTAAAAGGCCATGTTGAAGATATGGCTGATTTTTATGCCGGGATCGACGTGTTTTTGAATACCTCGGTTCATGAAGGGATTCCCATGAGCATACTGGAGGCCATGTCTTACGGTTTGCCGGTGGTGGCTCCAAAGGTCGGCGGTATCATGGAGATTATTACCGACGAGGTGGATGGTTTTCTTATCAAAGACAGGAATCCGATGGCTTTTGCGGAAAAAATAATCTTTCTTGAAGATAATCCTGAAATTTTGAACAAGATGGGTCGGGCCGCTATGGTAAAGGTGGAGGAAGAGTACTCAGCCGGGGCAATGGCTGAAAAATATCTTAATCTTTATTTTAAGGCGCACCTTGCCGGCAGTCCAAAAAAGAGGAAATGACTGGGAAGCTCGGTGCGCCTTTAGTGCGTTAACGCAGGGTACAATCCTATCGACTGCTGACTTGTATTTCCAAATCAGGCGACGGAAGAGGCTCCTCCTCAGAGAGGGTTGCAGTCTCTTGTCCTTGAATTTGATGGCCCCTGGTTCCAACATATTCTGAATATTCTTCAGTCAGTTGACCGTCGGAGTCAATAATGTTATCTGCATCCGTACCTTCCAGGTTACTGTCGTAAGTTACACAATCTCTTTCAAGTTCGTTCTTCTCGAAAATGAAAACATTATTGGTGAGAGTAAATGGACCTTGATCGCATGGGCTGAATCTGAACAGCGCTCCATGTCCCCTTACCGTATTCCGATACACGTTGTGGTATATGTTGGGTCCGTGGCTACTACTTTGACTGTTTAACATAAGGTCAGTTCTATTATTACCGGCTGGATCACAATTAAAATAATTGAAACAAAGATCCATATATTCAACATTGAAGAAATTGTTCACCGATGAATCAAAAATCCCGCTGCTCTCATCTCCCATTTGAACATCGTTGCCTCTAACGGTAAGATAATCAAGTCTGGATTTTAATGCAAAAGCCATTGTTACACCTATGCCCGAAGGGCCATCTGCGGGCTTTGACTTCGGCGTATGGATATAGTTATTTTCAATTAACAATTTTTTGTCCTGATAAAGACTGCCGATGGCGGCGGCTCCATACCAATTTTTAAATTCATTATCCTGAATCACGTTATAATATGTAGCACCGCCCGCTGATGTAAATATAAAGCCATAGTTTCTGTTTGTGCTGTCAGGGGGAACAAGGCCGTCAAAAACACATCTTCGAATAGTATAGTAATTTGGTGCTCCGTATAAGGTGAATGCATATCCAATAGTGTTTTTAATAATTATACCGTCAAAATATATGGTCTCGCCCATCGGGTTGATTCGATAAGCTTTCCCGGCATTATCGCTTCCCTGCAAAACAACGTCCTCTCCCGGGTAATTCAACCAATTTGTAGGGTTATCATCAATCCTCAGAATATGGTCGCTGCTTGAATTATGATCCACCATTTCATAGGTGCCTGCCCGAAAATAGACTATATCGCTTTGCTGCCCTGTATCGAGGGTGTCCGTGAGAAAGTTGGTCATTGAGTTATAAGGATTGTTCAGGGAACCATCGCCATTGGCAGCAGCAGAATTGTCCACAAACAGAAACCCTTTGGTAGTCACCTCTATAGACCAATCCGCCGTCACAGTGCTTCCTTCACTATCTGTAACAGAAAGAGTTATGGGTCCGGCATCCGATTGCGGATTATCCCATGTGATCTCGCCGGTATTTTCATCAATAGACATGCCCACGGGTTTGTTGGACAATTCATAGGTGTAGGGGTAAACACCGCCTATCGCGGCTGCGCGAATGTTGTATTCAATGCCGGGATATGCCCTGAAAATCCTGTTGGTTTCAGGAATGGCAGGTTCCCCTGTGCCTGCGGGCTTAATGTTGGTAATTTCAAGGGGAAAATTCGCCTCCGTAGCTCCAAAGGAAAAGCCGGAAAATACGAACAGCAGCAAAATACCGGTAAGGCTTACAAGTTTTATTAAATGTAGCGTGTGATGTTTGATGGTCATTTCTGTGAAACCTCCTTAGTGTTATCTTTTTTAACCTCTTGTCAGCAGGCCGGGAAATCAGGCGCTTTCATTGGCTTGCAAATTAAATGCCGAAAAAGCAAATATTCTGAAAGGTCCTTATTTGGGGACACAGCAAAGAGAGACGAAAAAATTCGTATGGATAGAGTGTTAACAGAAATATACATGTGTGTGGTATTTTAACCAGGTACGCCGCATCATAGGACAGCTATGCTTGTGGATTACCGCAAAACAATTTTACCAGCGTTTTTCCCCAGGTTTGCCAGTGCAAGCGCCCTGGAAACCGGACGCTTGTTCCAGAGCTGGAGTTTCAGGGTCCTGCGGCCCGTGTTTGCCCAGTGAAATTTGTAGTCCTCGTGGCCTTTTAGAAAGTCGTAGGTTATATATCCCGCTTCAGCGGCGTTTTTGACACACATTCCCACCAGCAGGTTTCCCAGGCTGAGCCTGGGGTTAAACTCTCTGTCAACAGCCATCTGGTACATGTAAAGGCTTTTTTTGTACCGCAGATGCAATAGCCCTGCCGCAATTTTCCCGTCTGCTTCAAGTATGTCAAGCTGCACCGGCGGGTTCTCACCGCAAAGCGCACTATATTTGTTCAGAATTTTTTGGGGCCCCTGGCCGGGCCAGGGGCTTTTTTGGTTGTAAAAATCAAAAAAAGCAGAAAGATGGTCTGCTGCCGGCTTTCCTTCAAATGTCAGGTGTGCTGCCTTGTGGTCCCGGTATAAGACCCGCAGGTCCTGCCGAAATTTTTTTTTCCGCCATTTTGAAAGTTCTGCAAAATACGTGTCAAAGTCGGGGGTGATTTCGGCTGCGGGGCAAAATGCCGAAGGTGCGGTTTTAAAATACTGGCCCTGCTGTTGGATGCAGTTGATGAAATGGAGCAGAAACAATGACCCGGCGAAAATATCGGTCAGCGACAGCGTGTCCCATTTGGGTGCGGCCGGGCCTGTCAGGTACTGGTAGCAAGCCTCTGCAACGGTTTTTTCCCTGCCCTTTTTCATTATTACATCCAGATAGTCCGAGCCTGCCTGGGGGGCGCCGAGAAATTTGATCTCGTTGTAGCAAAGAGGCCCTGCTTTTTTTCGTGTAAGGTAAAAAGGGGCTGCGGCAACCAGGCTTTGCTTTTCATAAAAAGCAAGGATGTAAAGACGCTGGTTGGATGACAGGAAACACTCCTCCCAGGCCCTGAGCCATTCATAAGTAAGAAAAAAAGAGGGGGCGGCAGAGCTGGCAAGAAGGGTGTTCCACCCGGATTCGAGTTTCTGCCAGTTCTCTGTGGTTGTTATGGGAGCAATCTGAATCTGTGTCATCCGGGCAAGCCTCTGTTGATACCTGTATCGTGTTTTCCTGTGTGGGTCAATTTATTGCAGCCGGATATCGTCGATGTAGAGGGTCAGGGGCTCGGGCTGCCTGGCCACGAAAAACATGATGCTGCTGATCTGCTCCATGTTCATTTTGCGGGTTTTCGGGGCGTTTTCAATTTCTTCCAGGGGAATTTTTATTGTTTTCCATTTACCCGGGGGCAGGTCAAATGAGCTGTTGTAGCGGTCCGTGTATTGCTGGTTTTCTGATTGGGCGTGTTTGCGGTCTTCGATCCGGAGATGGAGTTTCACCTGTTTTTCCCCATTACTCGTCGTATGGTTCTGCAGGCTTTGTTGGGAATTCAAATCAAGGAGCTTTCCAAGCCTAACAGGACGGCGGCTTCATGCATGGTACGATCACAGGTAATTAATTGGGCATGGAAGCTCCAGCAGCACGCAATATGCAGTGCGTCCAGGGACCTGAGTGCGGTTTTTCTGGCTGACAGCCATTTCTCCGCCTGCTGATAATGTGTTGCAATCAATGACTTGACCAGGTAAAGGCCTGAATGGATATCCTGGTTAAACGTGTTTTCAATTAGCGCTGCCTGCGGTTCTGCGATTTCTTTCATACGCACCCAGCGTGCGATCGCAGATGCCATTTCCACCCGGGTGAGGTCGCTTAGCAAAACCGGGGGCTGTATTCCATTTAACAGGGTCTGAATGGATTCACTCGCCTTTTCTTCCCTATAGAACGGGAGAAGGGCACTTGTGTCCAAATAAATATTATCCCCGCTCATCCCGTATATCCCGGATTAAAGATGCGCTGCTTTGTTTCATAGGGGGCAGTTTGCTGCGGAACAAAGTTCGATCCGGAAACCGGAGCGCTTCTTTATGATCGTTTTCAACCTGCATCATACGGGCGACCGGTTTTCCCCGCCTCAGGAGGATTATTTCTTCGCCGGCATTGATTTCGTCCAGCAGGCGGCTGATATTTCGACGAGCTTCTTTCACGTTGATTTTTTGCATGGTGTCCGTTCCTTTATTGTTCTTTCATTAAAGTACGCTTTCTGGGTGTACATGTCAAATCGGAATCTCATGCGAAGGCGGCCCGGTCGGGTAAAGGTGTTGCACTTTTTCAGGTTCGGCTCTGCGAGTTAACATTTGAATAAAATTGAAGTATTTGATCCGTATCATGATGCTGTAATGTCAATTCGGTATAGTGTTTTCCTGTTTGGGTCAAATTTATTGCAGTCGGATATCGTCGATGTAGAGGGTCAGGGGTTCGGGCTGCCTGGCCACGAAAAACATGATGCTGCTGATCTGCTCCATGTTCATTTTGCGGGTTTTCGGGGCGTTTTCAATTTCTTCCAGGGGAATTTTTATTGTTTTCCATTTACCCGGGGGCAGGTCAAATGAGCTGTTGTAGCGGTCCGTGTACTGCTGGTTTTCCGATCGGGCGTGCTTGCGGTCTTCGATGCGGACATGGAGTTTAACCGGTTTTTTGCCGGGATTGTAGAGCGCGGCGTGAATGCGGGAGTATCCCTTCCAGTTGCCGGGTATGTATGTAAGCGCGTGGGTGGAATATACCTGCGTGGTAAAACCCATGCGCAGGCTGTGGTCGCCCTGGAAGACGTACTTGTCTGATATTTCAAGCAGGCTGCGGCCGCCCCTGAAGCGGGTTTTTTCCATGGGAGTTTCAAAGTCGGCCAGCACCGGGAATCTGGCGATTGCCACGGCCCGGTCGGCGATGGAGATAAAAACCGGGTATACAAGCACTGCTGTGAGGACTATGGCAGCAAGATGCAGGGGGAGCAGTTTGACGGGAAAGTGGCGGTGGATAAATGAAAGATAAAGAAGGGTGCCGGCAAAATTGCCGGCCATGTCCCTTATGGCCGGATACCGGCCGGGGATCAATGTATGTGCGCCTTCTATTGCAAGGCTTGCGGCCAGGGTGGCAAGCAGGACAAGCAGGATCTGGGCGGCAGCCGGGCGGTTTTTAAAGCCGGGGCTAAACGAATAAAACAGGTAGCAGCCCAGAAAGAAAACCAGGATGTGGCCGGTTATCCAGATTTCTATCATCAGGCGGGTTCCTGCCGCCCCGGAGTGCCCGGATTCCTGGGCCGGGAGGAACATGCCGATGATTCCGGCGGTAAAAACCGCCAGGCTGACATATCTTATGATTTGTTTACCGTAAGCCAAGGCGTTTGTCTGATTTGTCCGGGTTGAGGTTTTTTTTTTATTTTATGTCATGGAATGGGTTGTTTTTCAACCGGAAGAAGCCTTTTGTCCGGCAAGGGCCCCATGCTGTATAAAAGAAAGGACTGCACCGTTGAGGCTGCTTACGCCTCGGAAGGTGGGATCGGTGAACGCAATGCTGGCCTGAAGAAAGACAAAATCAGATAATTCTGTCTCAGCCAGCGGCTGGTCTTCTTTGTGTGGAACAATATGTTGTGCCATTGAGTTCTGGCTTGCCGGAAAAGAAAGCGGAAATCATTCGCCTTGAATGCCAAACAGGGGATTATTTTAAAGAATTCCGGAAAACCGAAAAAGCTCCGGTTTTCCGGAATAAATCAGCTTTTTTTGAAGTTTGTTTAAAATTTTTTCCGCTTCCTGCCGTATGCTGCAATACCTGCAAGCCCGACCCCGACAAGAAGCATAATCGCCGGTTCCGGCACCCGCGCCGGAACCTTGTCACTTCCATCATCTTCAAAACCCATAAAGCGGGCTGCAAACCAGGGATCTCCTGCATTAAAGAAGGAATCCTCAGTCAGGCCTAAAAAACCTGTTCCGGATAAAGTGAACTGAAACACGCCGGTATCTCCTACCCCGATCCCATCATTCGGTGAACCCTGCCCCAGCCAGGTCGTGTTTGCAGAGGCGCCCAGATCGAAATCGGCATAGGGGGAAGCCTGAACTGGTCCCGCAAGCAGATCGAAATTTCCCAGAATGCTATCTTCCACAGAAAAACTTGCAACAGGAACAAAAAATGCAAATGCTGTTAAATAACCACCATTATCCGCGGGCGAGGTGTTGGTCAGTGATACATCTATGGTGGCGCTGGTGTTGCTTGCGGCCATAAACGAGAAGTCTCCCTCAAATGCACCCAAGCTTTCAATGCCGTCTTCTCCATAGATGGGAACGGCTGAAGCAAAGCCATAAGCCCCCAGCAACATAAGCACTACAGAAACAATAATTTTTAATGAATGTCCGGCGCGTTTCATGGCATTTCCCTATCCTCGCTTTATGTAGAAAGTTGTTCTTTTCAAGCCTGCCAGTGGCTCACATGCCCCTATTTTCCTGTTGCAAGTTTTACACCAATTTTTCAAAGTATTTCACATTATTTCTAAATCAGAACAACCATCTGTTAACAGAACAAATTTTGCAGGACCTCATAAATGGGATGGGCATGTCACCGAATTATTCAGATGACCTCATTGAGAACATTTCCTGAAAATCGGAAACCAAGTTCAGTTTCCCGGAATTTTTCCCCGAGCCAAAGAAGAAAAGATGGCTTTCTATAGATGTTTAACAGATGCCTGGCCTTAGATTGAACCAATTGAAATAGATAAAAATTTTCCCGACCCCTTGAATGGATTTGGCGCATATACGCAAATGAATGCCCCTGCTTTAGTATCGGGCATAATATTTGCTTAGGAAAGTATAGAATATTTTTCTTACATGGCAAGGGGGTGATACTGAAAGAAGAAAAAGGAGTTAACGAGGCAAAAAAGGAAGTTTCAGAAAAAACAACAAAAAAATGAAAGGAACCCTATGATGAAAAAATTATTATTTTTCCCAGTCTTTTTTTCGTTAGTTTTTTTGTCCACGAGCTCTTTTGCAATGAGTGTTACAGCCTTCGACTCGGCTACTAACCTGGCAAACAATCTTGTAGGCGAAGGCATTACAATCTCTAACCCAACTTATACGGGCGCTGAGGATGCTTCTGGTTATTTCAGTGGCGGGCTTGCCGCCGGCATCGGAATTGATAGCGGAATACTGTTGACAAGCGGTTTTGCATCAAATCTAGATGGGAATTCTAACACCAGCGGTTCTATAACCGGAGTTAATTATATGCCTGGCGACACCGATCTCAATAATCTGGTATCTCCCAATTCAACAAATGATGCCGCCATACTCGAGTTTGATTTTTCCTTGACTACAGGGAACTCCGCCTTTTTTAACTATGTATTTGGATCGGATGAATATAATGAATATGTAAATTCATCATTTAATGATGTTTTCGGCTTCTTTTTTGAGGGAGAAAATATTGCTTTGATCCCCGGAACGGATACACCAGTGGCCATAAACAATGTAAATAACGGCCTAAACTCCTCATATTATAATGATAATGCGGACACTCCGTATCCTTATAGTTTTGAATATGACGGTTTTACAGATGTATTGACAGCCTCGATTTCTAACCTGACCCCGGGAGACAGCTATCATTTAAAACTGGCAATCGCTGATACCTCGGACTCTATTTTGGATTCGGGGGTTTTTCTTCAGGGAGGTAGTTTCGGGGATACGCCGCCGAACCAGGTTCCCGAGCCTGCTACTGCAATTCTTCTTTTGACCGGATTGGCAGGTGTTGCAGGTTTCAGGAAGAAGTTTATGAGCTAATCCCGCAAAGCTACACAATCAAATCTTTAACAATGAAGCAGGGGGCCCCTGGAGGGACCCCTGCTTCATTGCAGGCGCTTGGCTTTTTCCTGTCCAAGATGTCTTTTTTTCATCCAATGAACAACTTGTAATTTGCTATACGTGCCGGTCAAACGAAAGCTTATATTTTCATATAGTGCGGTTCAGTTACAAACCCAACCGTCAGTACGGTGCACAGGTTACGAACAAGCCAAAGCTCACCCAGGCAAGCTTGAACACCTCGCTTTGAGCTTGGGTTGCTAACGCCTGGCTTTTCGGGGTATATACTGCAATCCAAAAGGCAGGTGAGGTGGGCCAAAAACACATGCCCCAAAAAGGGCCGTCGGCACAGCGCCTATCCAAGAAACCCCCGGAGCTGGTTTTGAATGGACTCAAACACCGTCTGGCCCTCCTGTCCGAAATAAAGCAGCAGGATCCAGACAATTAAGATGAAAATCAGAGGATAGGCCACCCAGTTGAAATTCAGGCGCCCGGTTTTGGCTGACACGGTCGGGGCAGTTGGGGCTGGATTGCCGGCCGGGTTGGGGGCATGGGGCAGATCCGCGGACCATGCAGTGCCTTTGATATCGAGTTCCTGGGCGCATTCCAGGACTATTTTTTTATTTATCTGATCGGCCGAACGAATAAATCCGGTCAGAAGCGCCCGGTCGGCGATAATATTGATCAGGCGGGGATATCCTGCAGAAAACCGGTATATTTCCTGAATTGCGGTTTTGGTGAAAATATGGCGGGTGCTGCCGGCCACCGCGAGGCGATGGCGGATGTATTTTTCCGTTTCCGCCGCCGACAGGGGATCAATGGTGTAATGGACCGTGATTCTCTGACGGATGGCCCGGTTTTCGGGCTTTAGCAGGATATCGCGCAACTCGAGCTGTCCGACCAGAAACACGTTGATGAGCTTTCTTCCCTTTTTTTCCAGATTTGAAAACAGACGCAGGTCATTTAGCAGTTCATCGCTGATTAACTGGCACTCATCAATGATGAGCACCACCCGCCGGCCCTGGTAGTAGCAGCGGTTTAAAAACGCGGTAAACTCCATGAGAAAAGCGCCCTTGGTTTCAAATTGCTTTGACATCCCAAAAGCGTTTGCAATGTAATTGAAAAAATCCATCCGCTCCATGTCCGGATCATGGATGGCAACAGCCAGGTCATTGTCATCGAGGTTTGCCAGCAATGCATTGACCACAGTGGTTTTGCCCACCCCGACATCACCGGTGAGCAGCAAAAAGCCCTTGCTTTCCAAAATGGCGTACCTGAGGGTGGCAAGGGCTTCGCGGTGTTTTTCCCCGAACCAGAGAAAATCCGGATCTGTATTGATATCAAACGGCTTTCTTGAAAGGGAATAATGTTGAAGATACATAATGACAAAAACTTCCTTTTTGTTTTATGCTGACAACACAACAACATCCATTTTCTGTTTATCCAATAATGGGCTTGTTTGCAAATTTTTCAACCTGTGCGCATCCACATTTTTCCTGACCGCCTCTATCTGCCAATGGAATTTACGCAACCCCCCGGACATCATTTACCCTGCCGGCGGGTTGCGACCTGCCTTTGCACAATATCACCCACAGCCGCGCATTCCAGGCCAAACGGCAAATAACCGGCATAACCGGGCAGCGGCATCTCAAACACCTCAAAGCCGTGGACAAAAGGAATGCTGTACTCCCAGCGGGCCAGACTGTAAAAATTCCACATTTCCCAGAAAAATCCACAAACCAGGGCGGCTGTGGCAAAGCAGACCAGCCGCTGCCACTGTCCCCGGGCAACGGGTGAAAACAGGTGGGGCCGGCCGGCAATGGCCTGGAAGCAGACAATGATGAGCAAGGGCGAAACCCATAACAGGGGAAACAGCCAGTTGGGGTAAGCCGGGAGCAAAAACAGACCGGCCGCCGCCGCTGTCAGCAAAGTTCCGGCTGCAAGTCCGGAATGCCGCGGGCGAAGCGGAATAAAATCAGCAAAGGCGTGCCGGAAAAAAGGATATGATGCAATCAGGTCCGCGGTGGACCAGACAGCAGGCAGGACAGTGGAAAAACAAATGGTGGCGTAAAAAATGTAGCCCGCCGGGCCGAACATGTCCACATCCACATAATACCAGTTTAGGACAAACCGGTTTAAATACTCAAAAAACCACCAGAACACAGCGCTTGCCAAAAACAGCAGCGCAAAAAAACGGGGCTGGGCCAGCATCCGGCATGCGCCGGTGCGTCTTTGGCAAAGCGCGTTCACGATTATGATGTATCCCAGCCAGAGAAGCGGAAAAGTATAAGGCTGCCAGGCGCCAAACCATGAAAACCGGGTCCAGGAAAAAATCCAGGCCACAGCGCCGACTGCAATCCCGGCATGGCCCCAGGCCGGAAACGCTTCCAGGGGCTGCGCTTTGGCATTGATCCGCCTGCCCTGCAAAAACACCCGCAAACCCCGGACAGCAAAAGGGGCCAGGCAGGCGGCAATCAACAGGGCAAGAACCCAGAACACGGGCCATGAAAACGGTGCATGATCAATCCGGCCGGGTTCTGGCGGAAAATCAAAATAAATCCACAGCGGCTCATCCACAAACATCCATGCCCCCAGCAGGGGCAGGCCCAAAAGCAGGCCGGCTGCCATGAACACTCCTGCCAGGCTGTATAAATCCGACTGCTTCAACATTGCCCGCACCACCTTGCCGTGACAATAAATGACTTGATATCCGAGCCGGCGCAACAATTTCCCCATGAAACGTATTATTTTACACAACAGACAATTATATCTCAAGGGGTTTGTCAACACGTGTCAGCGCCACCTCAAAGCTTCCAAGGCAGTCCAGGGGCGGGGTTGGTTTTTTCACTCCTGACAAACAGCGGACGCGGTAAAAAGCTTTTTGCGAAATCATCAATTTCTGAAACATTTTTATCTTGACAAAAATCTGAATAAAGGCTTAAAAAATGATTAATTAACTAACTGTTCAGTTAATTATTCTCAAGCCCCCCTCCAAAGGTTTTTCCCCCGTCCTCCGGGGCGGGGGAAAAACCTTATTCCGGATTCCGGGGCTGCATCCCATAAAATAAATCCTTTCAAAATAGCCAGGACTTGCCAATGCCTCCAAAACAGCCGGACACTGGCCGTCAGCGGCAGAATGCGGAAATCCGGAAGCCCGAGATCGTCAAAAGCTTCTACCAGACCATCCTGGAACAGGGGCTTGAAGGCGCCTCCATTGCCAAGGTGGCCGCCCGCATCCGGATACACCCCAGCCTGATTCTCCATTACTTTGGCAGCAAGGAAAGCCTGACCCTGGCGCTTGTGGATTATGTCATTGATGAATACGCCCGGCTTTTTCAAACAATCCGGCTGGGCGGCCTGGAGCCTGCCGCCCGCCTGGAAAAACTCATCGAAATTATCTGGAGCCGCCAGTATTATGAAAAAATCCATATTGCCAGTTCCTTTTCCATGATCGCGGTCAGCTTCAGAAACCCACGCATTCACGAAAAAATCCAGGGGCTCTACGCATCATTTCAACATTTTCTGGCAAAGGAAATCCAAAGGGCCTGCGATGCCGGGGCAATCGAAGCCCAGGATTCGGTGCGCGCGGCCAACCGGGTGATCACCCTGGTTGAAGGCGCCAGGCATTTCCGTCACTTTTTTGTCCACCACAACCGGGTGAAGCAGTACAACCACGACATGAAGGAAGCCACCAAAATGATGCTTAAAATGAAATAACCCTGGGCAATCTTGGCCCGTCTGCGGGCATTTTGATCCATTTTCACAGACAAGGAGCAAATCCATGGCAGCTGCACAGAGCGTAAAAACCATCTGCTTTGAATGCCATTCCCGCTGCGGAGTGGTGCTGAGCATTGAAGACGGCCGGCTCACCGGTGTCAAGGGCGACAAGGACCATCCCATCAGCCGGGGCTACATCTGCCCCAAGGGCGCAGCCGCCCCGGAAATCGTATATCACAAAGAACGCATCACCCGGCCCCTGGTGAAAAACAACGGCGGATTCGCCGAGACCTCCTGGGACAATGCCCTGTCGATTATCGCCGACAAAATGAGCAGCGCAAAGGAGCAGTTCGGCGCCGAGTCCGTAGTGTTCGGCTCGGGCACCACCCGGGGCATGGCCCCGTACCTCAACCGGTTTCTGACGCAGTTCGGGTCCCCGAATTTCATGGCCCCCTCGAACATGAGCGGCGGCCCCATTGTCATGGGCAGTTCGGCCACATGCGGCTTCGGCCTCACAGACCCGGATTATACCAACAGCCGGTGCATGATGCTGTGGGCCCATAACCCGGAGAACTCCTGGCCCGGGCTCTACATGAATGACATCCGCGACGGCCTGAAAAAAGGGGCCAAACTGATCGTGGTGGACCCGCGCGGCACCCGACTGGCCAAAAAGGCCGACCACTGGCTGCAAATCCGCCCTGGAACGGATGTGGCCCTGGCTTTGTGTTTCATGCAGGTCATCATTGAAAACCAGCTTTATGACAAGGATTTTGTGGAAAACTGGACAGACGGTTTCGAGGCCCTGCGCGCGCACGTGGCGGATTTCACCCCGGAAAAAACCGCAGCGATCACCTGGGTGGATGCCGGAAAAATCCGGGATGCGGCAGCGGCCTATGCCCAAAACGCGCCGGCCTCCCTGGGCCCGGGCATGGGAGGGGTATGCCAGGCCAATGATGCGTTTGACCTCACCCGCTCTTTGACCATTTTAGCGGCCATCACCGGCAACCTGGAAGTGGCCGGCGGCAACCTGCGGTGTCCGCCGCCCACCCACAAGCGGGCCTGCTACGGCGCAGACCATGACCCGTTTGTTAATCTGCCAAAGGAGCAGGCACGCAAGAAGCTGGGCACAGACCGGTTTCCCTTAATGAACTTCATCCCGATTCCCTCCCCGCCCCAGGCCGTGTGGCCGGCTATTGAAGAGGGCAACCCTTATCCGGTGAAGGTGGTGGGCCTGTTTGCCAACAATTCGGTGTGCGCCTATCCCAACTCTCAACGCGTGCGGCAGGTTTATGAAAAACTCGATTTTCTGTTTGCCGTGGATTATTTCCACACCCCCACCACGGCCCTGGCAGACGTGATCCTGCCGCCGGCCCACTGGGCCGAGCGCGATGATGTGGAAGATCTTTTAATGAAAAGCCATGTGTTTGCACAGCCCAAGGCCATGGAGCCGATCCCTGAATGCCGGGATGAAAAGCAGATGCTCATTGACCTGGCGGGCAAACTCGGCATGACTGATTTTTTCCAGAACATCGAGCAGATCCTCGACTACCGGCTGGCGCCCATGGGCACCACATACCGGGAGTTTAAGGAAAAACTGTGGCATTTTGACGGCTTTGAGTACAAAAGCTATGAAAGAAAGGGGAAATTCCGCACCCTCACGGGCAAGGTGGCCCTTAGCGCAGATTTTCTAAAGGACCTGGGCATCTCCCCGCTTCCGGTGTTCCGGGAACCGGATGAAAGCCCGGCCTCCCGCCCGGATCTGGCCGGTGACTTTCCCCTGGTGCTGACCACAGGCGGCCGCCTGCTGGTGTATTACCATTCCTCCCACAGAAACATCGCCTCTTTGAAAAAACGCGCCCCGGACCCGGAACTGCAGATCCATCCGGATACCGCCCGCGGCCTTGACATCGGGGACGGGGAATGGGTATATCTGATATCACCCCGGGGACAGGTGGAAATCCGGGCCCGGTACTTTGAGGACATGGACCCGCGGGTGGTCCATTCCCACCACGGGTTCTGGTACGGGGTCAAAGACGGATGGAAGCGCATCAATATCAACATGCTCACCAGCGACGAGCCCCTTTGCCCGGTCACCGGATCCGTACCCATCAAAGCCCTGATGTGCCGGGTGGAGAAAATGGCGAAAAACAATGAAAAACAATAAAACGCTTAAAGGCGCAACCCGGCCCTGATCGCCGGCAACATGAAAACCAGGGAGATCTTATTGAAACCAGAAGACATCAAAACCGTTTTAATTATCGGTTCGGGCACCATGGGCCAGCAAATCGGATTTCAGTGCGCTGCCCATGGATATGACGTGATCCTGCATGACATCAGCCAGGAAATGATGGATACTGCCTTAGACCGCATGGGCAAGCTGGCCCGGATCTTTGTCAAAACCCAGCGGCTGAGCCAGGATCAAGCCGATGCGGCCTTAGGCCGGATCCGCCCGGAACCCGATGCTGAAAAAGCCGGCAAACAAGCCGATCTGATCAGTGAATCCGTACCCGAGGACCCCGACCTCAAAGCCAAAGTGTTTGCCCGGTTCAATGAAATCTGCCCGGAACAAACAATATTTACCACCAACACCTCATCGCTTCTGCCCTCCATGGTTGCCCAAGCCACGGGCCGGCCCGACCGGTTTGCGGCATTTCACTTCCATGACATCCGCTACAACAACATTGTCGATGTCATGCCCCATCCGGACACATCCAAAGAGATCGTATCTGTTATCGAGGCCTTTGCGCGAAAAATCGGCACCATCCCTATTGTGTTGAAAAAAGAGAACAACGGGTATGTGTTTAATGCCATGTTAATGGAACTGCTCAAAAGCGCCCAGAGCCTGGCGGCCAATGAAGTGGCCGATCCCAAGGACGTGGATCGCGCCTGGATGGGCGTGATGGGAATGGAGATCGGGCCCTTTGGCATGATGGATTCCATTGGCATTGATACGGTATGGAAGGTTACCGATTACTGGGCAAAAGCCGACGGCGATCCCCAGGATATAAAAAACGCCGAATTTTTAAGACCCTACGTAAACGCCGGCCGACTGGGAGCCAAAACCGGAACAGGCTTTTATACTTATCCCAAACCCGCCTTTTCCAAACCCGGTTTTATCCAGGGAAAAAACGAATAACCAAAGGTGCAGCAAAAAATGAAAAAACACCGCGTATCCATTGTCAAATATGAAAAACCCTATGAATCGGTCAAAACCGTCATTGACATGTGCGGCGGCCTGGACCATCTGCCTTCCGGGGCAAAGGTTTTTATCAAACCCAATATCGTGTTCTGGACCAAGGTCTGCGATTTTCCCAAATGGGGGGTGATCACCACATCCCGGGTCATTGAGGATGTGGTCCGCGTGCTTGCCGAGCACGGCATCACCGATATTACCATCGGCGAAGGCATTGTGGCCGACCCCAAGGACAAGCAGACACCGGCCCATGCCTTTGAAACCCTGGGATACAAGAAACTCACGGAAAAATACGGGGTCAAAACCGTCAATGTCATGGACCGCCCTTTTGAAAAAGTGGACCTGGGCGACGGCATTGAGCTGAAATTTAACACTGATATTCTCAACAGCGATTTTGTGGTGGACATTCCGCCCTTAAAAACCCATAATCAGACCATGGTCAGTTTGGGCATCAAGAATCTCAAGGGCACCATTGACATTGCCTCACGGAAAAAATGCCACAATGCAGATCCGGAAAAAGACCTGCATTTCCACATTGCCCGGCTGGCAGACAAAATGCCGCCCATGCTCACTGTTATCGACGGCATTTACACCGTGGAGCGGGGCCCGGGTTTTGACGGCAAAATGCACAGAACCAACCTGCTGGCGGCGTCCGCCGATGTGTTATCAGCAGATTTAACCGGCACCCGCCTGCTGGGCCATGATCCCGCGCAGGTGCCGTATCTGAAACATGCGGCTGCCAACCGCGGCCGGCCCGCGGATTTGTCGGACGTGGAAATCATCGGGGAAAAAATCGAAGATGCGGCCGTTTATCACGAGTATGATTTTGACTATTGCAGTGAAAGCTCCCGGGAAATCCCGGTGCCTCTGGCAAAACAGGGGCTTGACGGCCTGTTTTACCGGAAATTCGACGACACCATGTGCACCTATTGCACGGCTTTAAACGGCCTGGTGCTCACGGCCATCCGCTATGCCTGGAAAGGCGAGCCCTGGGACAACGTGGAGGTGCTCACCGGCAAGGCCATGGAACCCTCCCCGGGCATGAAGGCCACGATCCTGCTGGGCCAGTGCATGTATAAGAAAAACAAGGATCACCCGGACATCCAGAAAATGATCGCGGTCAAGGGATGCCCGCCTGAGCCGAAAAAAGTGGTCGAGGCCCTGCATGAAGCCGGTATTGAGGCAGACCCCAACCTGTTTGCCCAGGCCGAATCCCTGCCCGGCTTCTTTATGGCCAGATACCAGGACCGGCCTGAATTTGAGGAAAGCTTTTTTCGGGTGGAATAAAAATACAGGGAAAAGGGCCATGTCATGAACAAAACAAGGACGCGCACCGCGCAACTGTTTTTTACAGCATGGCTGCTGCTATTGACGCTCTGTATTTTGACCCTTTGTGGGTTGCCCGGGCCGGTGCGGGCGCAGACACCTGCCGGCCCGGACAATTCCCCCCGGCTTTACCCGGATGCGCAATTTTTTGAAAAAATCGGTCCCGCGCCTGTTTTTGCACAAAACACCTTCGGCGGAAACAATACCCGGTTGCTCACCGAACACCGGCCTTCCCCGGACCGGGCATCATTTCGCACAATGACCGCCCATAAATACCTGGGATACAGCACCCTGGCCCTTACCGCCCTTGCAGCCGTGTCCAATTCATCCCATGAAATACACAGGGCGGCATCCTACGGGGCTGCCTGGCTTGCCGGGGCCACGTGCGCAACCGGCTTTGCCGGCTACGGCAATGTCATCAACCTCTCGGAAGGCATTTCCACCCATGACACCCATGCGGTTTTCGGAATCCTGGGAACAGCCGCCCTGGTGGCGACCCTGGTGATTGCCGAAGCCGACAATGATTCAGGCCACGGCGGAATTGGCGGGGCATCCGCCGCAGCCCTCGGCATTTCAGTGATAGCTGTAAAAATCGAGTGGTAAGCGGTTTGCAGCAAATCTTTCAGGAGGCTTCTGACACAACCGTTGCGCTGCGGATGATCACCGGCTCAACCGGCACGTCTGCATGCATCCCTTTTGATCCGGTTTTCACAGCCTTGATCTTGTTGACCACCGGATGGCCTTTGACTACCTTGCCGAATACGGTATATCCCCATCCCTGCGGGGTTTTGGCTGTGTGATTGAGAAATGTGTTATTCTTTACATTGATAAAAAACTGGGCCGTTGCACTGTGGGGATCTGATGTACGGGCCATGGCCAAGGTATAGGCCTCGTTTTTCAATCCATTGTCCGCCTCGCTGCCAATCGGGGCCCGGGTGGACTTTTCATTCATGTCCACATCCATGCCCCCGCCCTGGATCATAAACCCGTTAATCACCCGGTGAAACAGGGTCTGGTCATAGTGGCCGTCTTTGACATAGCCCAGAAAATTTTCCACGGTTTTCGGGGCGTTTTCCGCGTCCAGGGCAATTTCAATATCCCCCATGCTGGTTTCAAGCAAAACATTCATATTCGCAACTTCTCCTCTTATGTTATCGTGAAATAAATGGTTGATGCGCCTGTAAAAAGTGTTTTTTGCAGGCAGAGCCAAGTGGTTAAGTGATTAAGTGTTAAGTAATATCAAAAAAGTAAACAGCAAACTCACTGCCCGGCTGCCGCAGCCTCCGGGCCCGGGGCAGCCGACCAGTCAACCTGCACCCGGGTGCCGCCGCCAGGCCGGCTTTGGATCTGGAAACCGGCACCGCTGAGTTCGGCGCGCTCCCGCATGCCCTTCAAACCAAAGCCGCTTTGACCATAGCCGGATTCGGCTGCCTGCGGATCAAAACCCTTGCCGTCGTCCGCCACTTCAAACCTGAGACGATCGGCTTCCAGGCAAAAAATCACATTTACGCTGCTGGCATTGCTGTGTTTGTCAATATTGTGCAACGCCTCCTGGAGCAATCGGAATACGGGGACCTTTACCTCCTCGGGCACCTGGTCTTCGGCCACGGACAAATCGGTTTGAATGCGGATATCCGGATGCAGACGTTCAAAGTCCCGGCACACCACGCCGATGGTATGCAAAATCCCCTTTTCCAGCACCGGCGGCCGCAGATCCATGATAATCCGCCGCACTTCGTCAATTGCGGTTCTGGCCATGGGCATCAGCGTTTCAAGTTCCTTGAGATAACGCCGATCCACGCGCTGACCAAGGGTATCTGCAGCATTTTCCACGGTCAGCTTAATGGCGCTCAGGGTCTGGCCGATGCTGTCATGCAGATCCCGGGCAATGCGCCTGCGCTCTTTTTCCTCTGCATGGACCAGCTGCCCGGACAGATAACGCAGTTCCCGGTTGCTTTCCTCCAGTTCCCGGGTGCGCTCTGCGACACGGGTTTCAAGGGCGCGGGAATAACGCTCAAGCTCCTTCTGGCTCCGGGCGAGTTCCCGGAACATGCTTTGATAGGGCGACAGCAGACCCCTTGCCACGATTCCGCGATAAATCAGATAAGAGGATATGAGCTTTAACATATGCCCGATCTGATTGGCCGGCCCGTAGACGCTGACATATTGGGTAAAGGCGAGCTCAGAGGCCACGGTCACGGCCAGGGCCGCCATCAGAAATCCAAACATTACCGGATCCACATCCTTGCGCCGGCGATAAAGCGCCCCAGCAGCTGCAATAAGAATCCCGCATATGATGTATTCACTAATGACCTTAAAAGGGGTCAGTCCGGTCCCTTCAATATAACATTTTGGAAAAACAGGAAAAACAAAAATAGTTAAAAACAGGAGCAGGGAAATCCCGCCGTAAACGGCAAACGCCACCCGGTAATCTGCCTTGCGATGAAACAAAAACGGGAGCACCAGAAGAGATATGCTTTCCATGTAACGGGCCGCAATCCAGGTCTGGGTGGCATAATCGGACCCTTCAACGGCAATCACGCCCATGCCCTTGTAAGACAGCATGTGGAGCATGTCCAGGCCGCCCACAAACAAATAGGCAATGCCCAGTACAACCAGGTAGCGCTGACGGGAAAACGGCAGAGTATTCCAGGCAAACAGGAAAATGGAAAAAGACACCAGGATGGCAAAGGTTTCCACCACACTGTGAAACAACAGGTAGCTGTACCAACCGGTCACATAAATCACGGCCAGCACCAGAACGGCTGCACCCAGGGTGGCTACAAACGGTCTCCGGCCGGATTTCAAGGGTTGACATCGGCCCGGGGATGCATATTTTAACCAGGTAAATTCAGGCTGAAACATCTTAAACATAATGGAGGTACCTTATGCCGGATTCTGCAGAATCTCAACAGATTGATTTTACCGTCGACAAGGACAACCTATACCGGGAAGAATCGGTCACCGATCTGAAGGTGGCCTCGATCCGGTGCATGACCCCGGTGAAAGCCGACGGCTCTGAAGACCCTTCCCGTTCCAGGATTTATTACGGCTCCACCCAGCTCATGACACCCGAAGGCCCTTTGCCCATCCAGTCCCAGCTGTCTGCCACCAGCCTGCAGGAAGCCATGGAGGAATTTCCCGGGGCCATGAAAAAGGCTTTGGATCAAACCATTGATCGGCTAAAGCAGATGCAGCAGCAAGAACAGCAGCAGCAGCCACAACAGCCCAAGCAAGGGGGATCACGAATCTATACGCCCTATGAATAATTGCTCCTGCCGGCCGGCGGACCAACGCCGGCCGGAGATTCTTTTCAGCCGTTCTTTTGCGCCTCCCGGGCGGCGGTATCCGGATCCACCCGCCAGGTGATCAGCGGCGAGAGCAGATACAAAACCATCTGGCAAAAAACCAGATAACCGAAATACGGCGTGAACACAAACACCACCATCAGCACCAGATTGGTCCAGGTAAACCAGGGGTTGCGGTCCATGAACCGACCGATGTGGAGATAGCGCACCGGATACAGGTTCATGAGAAAGGCCGTAAACACCATCAGTCCCATGCAGAAATAACCCAAAAATACCGCCCACTGGGAATCGGCAGAAGTTGCCTGCGTCAGCACAATCAGCGGCGCGGTTACGAACAGGGCCGCCGCCGGGGTGGGCAGCCCCTTGAAAAAGCCGGGCACCGGCGTCCGGTCCAGCGTAAAATAGGCCAGCCGGGCAAACCCGCAAAATGCATAAACCAGGGCGGGAATATATACGGGAAGATCCCGGATTTCCGTGACCGGATGATTTGAAAGACACACATAAAAAATCCAGGCCGGGGCAATGCAGAAGCTCACCGCGTCTGCCACGTCATCCATGATCCCCCCAAAGGTGATATGCTTTGACGCTGCGCCCGGAAGCGGTTCGGTCAGCCCCAGCCTCCTGGCCATGGCCCCGTCGAGTTTGTCAAACACCGCCGCCCCGATCAAAAGCAGGTAGGCTTCGGTCATCTTGCTCTGGTAGGCAAAAAAAACCGCCAGAAGCCCCATCATGGCGTTCATCACAGTCAGGGCGTTTGGAAAGGCCGCCAGGATCCGGCGGCGAAGCGCCATGTCCTCCACGCAGAGCGCATCCAGGCAGTAGGTCCCGTATTTCCGGCAGTAAAAGGCAATGGAGCCAAAATTGATCACCAGAAACACGATTTCAATGACAAAAAGATTGCGCACGGAAAGACCGCCAAGCCAGGTCAGACCGGAATAGAGGAAGCCGAAATCACCCTCCACCGGAATATAGAACGCATGAACATAGAGCAGAAATCCCAAGGGTGCTGCCACGGCGGTTCGCAGGCGGGTCAGTTCCCGCAATTCGGGCTCCCGGGCCTGTCGGATGGCAAAGCCGCGCATGAAATGGGCAAAATTGTCCCGGATCAGCACGGTGACGCACAGCATGAGCACAAACACCGCATGCACCAGCTCCAGACGGCTGTGATCGGGAACCAAATAATGCAGCCGCCACATGCTGCCCACTGCCACCAGGGGAAATATAATGGAATACACCACCCGGTCCATGATCTTGTCGGCCAGTTCGGCAAAGGAAATCTCCGGGCCGAACCGGGCCGAAAACCACCCATCCATCAGATCAAAGACCATGGCGGCAAAAAAAAGCAGGGTTCCGGCCAAATACACGTTTGGACTGCGGTTTAACATGACCGCCACCGCGCACATCATCCCGAAAAACACCAAAAGGGGCCGGCCATAGACCAGAATCGGGGTCATGGTTGTGAGCAAATTTTTCTTTTTCAGCATAATTTCAAACTAATATAAATCATTATCAAAAGCAGGCAGCTTGTGTGCGCCCGCACTGTCAGGCCCCTTGGAGATAATCGAGCATGCCGCCGATGGTGTTTCCCACGTAATAGGCTTCCCGGTCCCGGTAAGCCTTCGGCAGGTCATCGATTCGGGCAAACACCGGGTCCTGCGTTTTCAGGTCCTTGATAATGGCGTCTTTGCGGGGATTTTCCAAATGCGCCCGCACCACTTCCAGCCACAAAGACAACTGAGTTTTCGCCAGCTCCAGTATTTTTTCCCCGTCCGGGTAAATGCCGTAATGGGCAAAACAGACCTTGCGGTCCGCAGCCGGCGCCACCCGGTCAAGGGATGCGGCAAACTGCTCATAAATAAATTTGGGCGGAGTGGCCGGCCGCAGATAGATCTCCCCGCCAAGATCGTGGAAAACACCGAAAAGCTCGCCGATAAAAAGCCGGTCATCAAACAGGTAGCTTTGATGATGGGCGGCATGGCCGGGGGTATCAATAATGCCGATGCCGGCATCCGGGTCCATATCCTCCGGGGTCAGGATGCGCGACGGGTCCACCGGCAGCATGGGGCCATAGATATCTGCGATGTTGCCCAGAACTTTTCGTGTACCCTCCCACAGCTTTGAAGGGTCCACCAGATGCCTGACCGCCTTTGGATGGCACACGATGCGCGTTTCCGGAAACCGGCGTGCCACATGTCCGATCCCGCCCGCATGATCCAGGTGAATATGGGTCAGCAGAATCCAGTCAAGCTTTTCAACCCCTTTGCGCTCCAGGGTCTCCAAAAGCACATCTGCTGTGCACGCCGGGCCCACATCCACCAAAAACGCCATCTCCGGGCCGGAATAAAGCCAGGACGAAATAAAACGGGTATACCCCAATTCCGGGATATCCAGATCAATCAAAGAATACATGGCCATCTCCTTAAATACCGCCCTTATATCACGTTTTTGCATTCCTGACAAAAACAACAACCGACCCTTGTCCCTGATTTTCGCAGGCGGAGGGGGCGGGAGTGTCAGGAAGGAAAGCCATGGGGCGGGGCGGGGGTGGTTTGTTTGGCTGCATTGGCGCGGTTTCGGCATAAGATCGGACCGGGGCTTTGGCGACCGGAATTTTAAACTGTCTGAGGGCGATCAGCCCGAGTTTTTAAAATTCCAGCCAAAGCCCCGGGACGATCGCCGAAACCCCGCCGCAGACAAACAAACCGCACCCGACCCGTCACATGCGAAAACCCGTGCAAGCTGCTTACGCCTTGGTTATGGCCCTGATTGTGCCGATGCTGTCGTTCTCACGCCTCGTCAGGCTTCCTGGATTTTTACCCGGCCATATCAAACTGCCGGGTTGCACACAGCATGAATGTGCATTATACAAAGACTTTGCACTGCATCGGCATATCGACGCCATGCGGCAGCAACAAAGTTCCAAGGAAGTCCCCGGACTTCCTTCCTGGCTCCTGACAAATATCGGACAATGCAAGAAGCTTTCAAGGAGTATTGAAAAATGGCACGAATCAACAGCCCCATGGATGTGTTTAAGCTTACCGACGGCTCCAACTGCCGGGCGTGCAATGAAAAAACCTGCATGGCCTTTGGCGTGGCCGTGTTCAAGGGAAGAAAAAACCTGGACCAGTGCCCGAAAATCGCCCCTGAAGTGCTGGCCCAATACCAGGATGCCACAGACCGGCCTGACACCATTGACGAATTCATGCAGCAAGCCGTGGAAGAACTGCAGGAACAAATCCCGGACATCGACATGGCTGAAGCCGCCCGGCGGACCGCCGGCGAGTTTGACGGGCAGAAACTGACCCTGCGGGTCATGGGCAAGGCGTTTTCCGTGGACAGGGCCGGCAGCCTGTCGGCCGACATCCATATCAATGCCTGGGTGGCCATGCCATTTCTCAATCACGTGCTGCACTGCAGGGGCGAGGCCCTCACCGGCGAGTGGATTACCTTTCGGGAACTAAAAGGCGGCCCGGAACGGTACAACCATTTTCAGCAGAATTGTGAAAAACCCTTAAAACACCTGGCAGACACCTATACAGATCTGTTTTCAGACATGCTCGATGTGTTTGCCGGCCGCCGGGTGCAGACCCATATTGACTCAGATATTTCCGTGGTCCTCCACCCCCTGCCGCTTCTGCCGGTGATGTGCTGCTACTGGGAGCCCGAGGAAGGCATGGGCTCCAGTCTTCACCTGTTTTTCGACAAAAGCGCGGACCAGCAACTGGATGCCGAATCCATCTACACGCTTCTGGCCGGCATGGTCAAAATGTTTGAAAAAATTGCGGCGCGCAACCAATCAGGCCCTTCATAATAACTGGCTATGACAATTTTTGCCAAGCAAAAACCCACGAGCTTTTTTGGCGCAGGAAGGCCTGTTCATGAATGAGGATATGAAAATCCGTTGATATTTGATATAAAAATGATATATTTTTTATATTAAGGAAGTGACAATTTATGAAAGCTGAAGAACTGGATCAAAAATTTGAAAAAGGTGAAGATATCACCGAATTTCTGGATTTTGCCAAAGCCCGCCGGCCCGGCCGGGAATCTCGCCGCGTCAATGTTGATTTCCCCGAATGGATGATCCACAGCCTGGACAAGGAAGCCAAACGACTGGGGGTCCCCCGGCAATCCATCATTAAAATATGGATTGCAGAAAGGCTGAAGGAATTGAGCTGACGCCGCTTGCCTTGAATAAACCATCCCCGGTTTTCTCCGGCCGGGCCCTTGCCCGTGCGGGCCTTATGCGACCGACATTTCACACAGATTTCGGGCAGGCCGCATCAGCCCTTTCGCCGCCGGCCTCCGGGGGCCGGGCGAACTTGAGATAAGGCACGATCTTGCGATTTTTCTCCCCGCCAGTGCCGTCATAGGTGATCGACACCATGGGCACACCGGTTTGCGTCTCAATGGTTTTGGCCATGGCCTCGGTGATCAGAGACGGGCAGCAAAACGCCGGCGAGGTTTGCACAAACAGGGCCACCTCGGGATGGTGTCGGCAAATGTAGTAGATCTTTAGGATATTGTCCATGGACTCGCCCGTGTTTTCGCCCACCATGCCGAATTGGGCCAGGATCTTTTCAGGGGCCACGTCATAGACCGGTTCAGGCTCTTTTAAGACCTTCTGGAAATGCCGGTAATAGGCTTTTTCCCGGTACACCATGGTGGCCAGCAGGCCCCGGTTGACCAGAAGGCTCGCAAAACGCCCCTCTGTGAACCATTTCTTGAAATAAGCCGGTGCGATCATCTTGGCATAATCAGTATACGGCGTGGTCAGGGCCTCGCCGCCGCAAGCCTCGATCAGGGAGATCAGGTCCTGGTTAAACACGGGATTGTCCCTGGCGTAGAGGTCCCCGAAAATGGCCACCTTCGGCCGGCTGCCGGCAACGGTTTCAATATGTTCAAACCGCTTGACGGTTTCAATAACGGCCGTTTCCTTGTCCTGCAGTCCCAGAAAAGCTTTTTCAAGGGTCCGGATACCGGCTTCCACCGCCCGGTCTGCAGCGCCTGGATTTTTTTCATAAGGCCGGGTGCGGCAGGCCATGCGCCGCAGCAAACCGCCGAACATAAAGGCGAAATAGGCATTTGTGGCCGCCCGAAGGGATACGTCCGCAAATGAAATCTCACCGGCATACACTTCCGCCCCGGCCATATCCCTGCCAAAAGACGATATCATCTCCTTTATCTTGTAGGGATAAAGCCGGATATTGCAGGGGACCTCCGAGTATCCCATCCAGAGCACTGTATTGGCCGGGTCGAGATCGTTTTCCGTTACATAGTCCACAAATTCCTGGGCCATGACATTGATGGGAATGCACTGGCCGCTGTTTAACTGCATGCTGCGCCGGATTGCATCCGGGGTTTCAGTGACCGCTCTGGCATCAATGCCTTCCCGCCGGAGGTTGGCCGCCAGCAAACGGCAGGTAATCGGGTCCCAGCTGGGCAGAACCACGGTCTTTGCCTGCATACCCGATGCGTTGGCCGGATTGATGCGGCCGGCATCGTTTCTCTGGGGCCGGCCGGAGTGGAAATGATTGTCAAACGCCCGCACAGCCGCTTCAATCCGGGTTTCATAGCCTACACTCGACCCGTGCTCGTCAAGCTCCAGGATCAAATACGGCTTATTGGCCCCTTCCATCAGGGACTGGAACACATCCCGGACAAACGAATCCGGTGAGCATTTAAACGAGGTCATTAAAACCGGATACAGGCCCGGGGTCTCGGCCACGACCTTTGCCGCCTTGATGATGTCTGCGGCATAATTCCAGTGCAGTTCATTCAGAAACCCGGCAATTTCGGAAAAATCACCGTTTTCCAGATCCAGCATGTCCTGAAAAAATCCCTTAACCCCAAGGCTCCCGAAAATTTTCGGAATATTTTTGTTCATGGCCGGGTCCAGCACCGTGTAGGGCCGGCCCAGAAACATCACGGAAACTTCTTGGGAAGGGGAAAACCGGTGTTCAAAAACCTGGCGCCATTTTTCAACAGCCGTCTGATGCCGGCTCCGGGCCCGCTCATAAGCGCGGATGATCTCGAAGAACCCGAGATCCGGATTCATCCGCCGCACGGCCCGGTAAAGGGCCAGTCGGGTGTGAAAGGGATTGTATAAAGACCGGATCACCGGTGAAACAATACGATTTTGCCCGGAATCGTCCAGGGCCGCGGTCAGGGCCGGGCCAAACTGGGAGTAATAGCAGTACTGGCGCCGGGCGCTGCCGTCCTTTTCCCGGTTTTCCAGATAATGGGGCAGAAACACGAAATCGGTTTTTCCCAGCAGGTAATCCACATGGCCGTGCAGGGCCGTGATGGGCGCGCAGAATTCCGCTCCGGCACGCGCCTTTCCCCGTGCCAGCACATCAGCGCTTTTGGGCGCGATATGCGTGCGCATGCCGAGCTGATGGAAAAAATCCACCCACATGGACACGTCTTCATGCATATACAGGGCCGCGGGAATGCCAACAGTCAAGCCGGCCTGCTCGGGTGCGGCCGCAGCCGGGGCAAAAACCCGGCCACGGGTTTTAACAAGGTCAAATCCGGCCCGGTTGTTGTCCACAAAATGCCGGGTGTTATAGTCCCGGCCGCATAAAAACCCGAATGCCACAGGGCCGTCGGCCATATCGGCAATGGTGAGCTTGCAGTGATTGGGACACAGATCGCAGATCTCGGACCGGACCGGAATTTCGGCCTTATGCAGGCCCAGACCCCGGAATGCGCTCTGGGACAGGCCTTCATCTGCCAGATAAAGGGCCACGCCCATGGCACCTGTCAGATGGCAAAACTCGGAGACGTAAACCGGCCGGCCCAGGCGCTGCTCAAAGGCGGCAACCAGGGAACGGTTTTTGGCAGTGGCGCCCTGAAAGCAGACGTTTTCGCCAATGCCGGCCTCCACTGCCACCTTGGTCAGATAATTTTCCCGTACCGAGTGCAGGGCCGCGGCCAGCACTTCTCTTACCTCGTAGCCCAGGCTCAGGTAGTAATTGATATCCCGCTCCATGAAAACCGTGCACCGATCGCTTGCCACGGGAGCGGCCACGTTTTGGGTCAGCTGGGCGTAATCCGCCAGGTCCACACCGAGCTTTTCAGCCTGTTCCTCAAGGAAACTTCCCGTGCCGGCCGCGCACACCGTGTTCATGATTGAAAATGTCACCCGGCCGTTTTTCAGGGTGGTGAACTTGGAATCCTGGCCGCCGATTTCAATGATGGTGTCCACATCCGCGTTCAGCTCCCGTGCGGCACGGGCATGGGCGGTAATCTCATCAAGAATCCGGTCGGCACCGGCAATCCGGCCCACGAACTTTCGGCCCGAGCCTGTGGTGCCGGCACCGGCAATGCACAAATTCAGATCTTTTTTGACAACCAGATCCTCCATGGCCTCCAGCACGCCGCACAGGGCGGCAACGGGGCGGCCGGCGGTGCGGGTGTAGAATCCGGCCATCACCTGTTTTTCCGGTGTCAGCCAAACCGCCTTGGTGCTGGTAGACCCGATATCCATGCCCAGATACACCTGCTGCCGGCTTTCAGGTTCCAGCCGGGCGTATATGTCGATTTCCACGTCGCTGGCAAACCCCTGGCTGCCGGCTTTGTAGATATAGGCTTCCATGGATTTGAATTCCGGATATTGGGAATGCTCCAATACCAGAGGCGGATGGCCGTATGTACGCTCAAACTCGGCCTGCCGCACCACGGGCTTTGGGGCACGGAAGGCAGCCGCCTTTTTTGATTTTTTCCCGGTCCAGTTTTCCTCGATCCAGGACAGGGCTGTTCCCACGGCGCCGTAAAGGGGCGCCATTTCATCCACAACCAGCTGAATTCCCGTCATTTCGCTGATATGATGAATCACTGCGGGATTGCGGGCCACACCCCCGCAAAAAATCACCGGGACATTGGGGCGCTGATGTTTGAACACCGTATCCACGATATTTCTGGCCAGTCCCCGGCACAGCCCGTCGCAAATTTCAGCCAGACTGTAGCCCTCCTGCTGGGCGTGGATCAAATCGGTCTTGGCAAAAACCGCACACCTGGATGCGATCTTGGGAACGGCACCTGTATTGTCCGCAGCAATCCGGGCCAGATCCGATATGCCGGACAGATTAAGCCGGCCGGCCTGCTGATCCAGAAAGCTGCCGGTTCCTGCGGCGCACGAGGTATTGGTCTCCAGGCCGGCATACCGCCCCTGCCCGTCAAAGCGCATGAGGGAAAAATTTTCACCCCCGACATTGAGTATGGCCCCGATTTTATCATGAAAAAAACCGGCTGCAGCAATCACCGCCACCCGGTCATCGCAGCGCCAGTCCCCGTCAACAATCCGTGGCGTGGAGTGGGTGAGGCATACAGCCGCCAGTCGGCCGGGGTCCACCGAGGCCAGCATCTTTTCCAGGGTGCCGGCGATCTGGCCGTGATGAAAGCGGTAATCCGAGTGCAGAAGTTCCCTTTCCGGCGTCAAAACCGCCAGACCGGCGCTGACCGATCCGGCATCCAGTCCCAGCACCAGGGGTTCCCTGTCTTGCTTTTCCGGGTTCTGTATCGTCATTGTCATGGTTTTACTTCTCTGATTTGTGTATTTTTTTCAATCACAAGCTCCGGGCTGCGATGGTAACCAATGCGCGCGCCCCGTATCCGGACCTGTGCCGGCGCTTGTGGTGCAAGAGCCTTATCAGCAAAATATAGCCGGATTTTCCGCTGATTTCCATAGTAAAAATGCCCGTTGGCATACCGCCCGGTATAAGCCCCGATGACCTCGTTTTCCAGTTTCGCCTCGGAAAAATCCGCGTCCGGATCCGAGATATACAGGGAACCAACCGGGGCAATGCCCGGGCGTGGACAAACCTTTTTGACACCTGTGACCTCCAGGTTGCCGTGAAAACGTTTCAGCCGGATCACAACCAGATCATAATAAGCGCCTTTGTCCAGATCGGCTGCTGCTTTATATACATAAACAGCCCGGCCGCCGGGCTGCTTGATCACGGCATTATCACCGTGCCGGTAAATCACGGCACAATTTTTCAGCGCAAATCGCACGGCCCCGGCTTTCGCATTATACAGATCGGCTATTTCAGCTTTTTCCAAACTCTTTACAGGGCTTGTGGTCTCCGGCCGAAAAACAAAGGGCCCGGTCTGCAGGCAGGCATAAACCGGCAGATGATCCGAATATCCCCGCCCCAGGTGCCGGCCCCGGCCCTGATCCGCCCGCTGCCAGCGCCGGATGCGATGCCGGTCAAACAGATAGCCCGGGTCGAACCTGTCAAATGAATTGTCCAGGTAGGAAATGCCGTGGTCGTCATAAAGGGCTGCGGGCAGCAAAATGGCATCCGGGCTCTGGGGGCGGCCGAAAAACCGGGCAGACCAGCGCCGATGTTCGTCCAGCTCCAGCCACAGATTGTAATGCAGGCCCTGTGCCGGGTTGATGATCAGCTGCCGCTCATCCACGGCCGCGCCCTGAAAACGGGTATTTAAAACATGCTCCAGCCCTGTTTTTCCGCCGGTATCATTGAGTTTCGGCCGGCGACGGAGGGTTTCATGCTCATTGTAATTCGTGTTAAAATCCCCCAGAAGCACATAATCGGTTTTTTCCGGCAACTTTTCCACGGCTTCGGCCAGGGCCCGGGCGCCGGCCATCCTGCGGCTTTCCGGTCCGCTTTTGGATTTCCAGTGATTGACAAAAACAATCAGCCGATTCCCGGAAATATCGATGTCCGCCCGAAGTATACTTCGGCCGGAGCCGCCTTCCGCAAAGATCTCCGACGAATCCATAATCGCAAATCTTGACAGCAGGGCGCATCTGACCGCTGCGTCACGGGCATCGGCAATGGCAGAGTAAGGATAGGGGCTGTCCTTCTGAGCCAGGTGCCGCAGCAGTGTCTCAAGGGCCGCCGGGGACTCCACCTCCTGGAGGCCTATGATATCGGCGTCAAGATCATGGATTACCCGCGCCAAATGATCCACCTTGGTTTCCATCATATCCCTGTTCCAGCCAAGAGGACCGCCCGGAATATAGCCGGTGTATTCAGTGCCGTCATGTTTGAGGTCAAAAAGATTTTCCAGGTTATAGGCGGCAATTTTAATGCACCCGGCCCGGGAGGCGGCCGGCAATGTCAGGCAGATCAACAATGCCGCTAAAATGCAGGATTTCCCAAATTTATATGACTTTGCAAAAGACATTCAACACCTTTTCCTCTTCCCTGCAGGTGTTCTTATTTCAAAAAACACCCCAATTTCCTGTTTTTTTATTGACATTCATTATATCTACCGTTAATTAAAATAGTTATAATAAAACCAGAAAATGCCGTCAAGCAAGACATTCTGACATCCCATGGCTGCCCGCATGCAGCCGCCCTATTTTGGATACGGACCGCTTATGGACAAGGTACTCATTGTCGAAAACCACCGCAGCACACTGGAGCAGATCCGGGCCGGGTTCAGGGATCTGCATCACTTTGAGCTGCTCACCGCCAGCTCCGTCAAAACCGCCACTGACATCCTGGCCTACACCCGGATTGCCGTATTGGCCACCAGCATCCACCTGCCCCAGGGCGACGGCCTGGATCTGATAGCACTGATGACCCGGAAATATCCCTCCATCCCCTGTATCGCCATTCTGGAAAAAGATGACCCCAAACCCTGGTTTATTGACCGCACAGGCCATACCGGGGTTCTGTATTACCTGAAAAAACCCTTTTCCTTCGGCAGGCTGGCCTCGGCCATTTTTGTGGGTTTAAACCTCCGCGACGAAGGCCAGACCCGAAACGGCATGACCATGACCAATTTTCTGCCACTGCTGGCCATTGCCCGCAAAACCTGCAGAATGGATATAAAGTCAGCGACCCGGCAAAAAGGGATCTGTTACCTGGAAAAAGGCCAGCTGCTCAATGCCCGGACCGCTGAACACGAAGGGGATGCAGCAGCCAAACAGATCGCTGAATGGCGTGGTATCCATCTATCGTTTTCCCCGCTCGCTGACATAAACCGACAGGCGCGAATCAACGTCGACCTGTTGGCTCTGGCCAAGGCCACCTGGGAAAAAAGCGCCCCGCAGGCGGACAACTTCCCGGCATCTTTGGCCTATGAATCCCGCACAGGCGCCCGGATCGGATCAAAGCTCGAAGATGCCTTTCACAAACACGCGGGCATTCTCCGCACCGCCAAAGGCTACAAGGGACTGGCCATTGTCAGCGGCACCGGCGAGGTCCTTGCCAATGACACATCCTATCGGGCGGACATTGATTTCAACGCCATTGCCGAGATGGCCAACCAAATATATACGGACTGCTCCCGGCACCTGAGCCGGAAGGGACTGGGCCGATGCCGGGGCCTGAGCCTGCACACGGAACAGGGTATTCTGCTGGTGCATAACACGGATATGTATAAAAGCGGCAACTACCGTTTTTTGGCGTTGATGGCAGAAGACGGCAACTGCTTTTTCATCCAGACACAGCTCAAAACCATCATCCCCAAAATTCTTTCCGAAGTGGCCATGCCCGGGGGAACTGAAAGTAAGGGTTTGTCCGCCAAAAAACTTTTTTGAACAATAATTCAAGTTTTTAGCCAATTTTTTGGCCCTATCATTCCGCCACGGCCGGCAGACTCGCCGGAGGCCCGCAAAATAATCCATTTCTCCGAATCTTACGATCCATGAGAGCCAAAAAAGTTCTTGACTGCCCGGGGAGCAGTTGTTAGTATACTTGAGCTTTAAGGGGATACAATCGTTATGGCGCCCAGGAAAATTTTTAACTTCAACGACAACCGACCGTGGGCCCAGCATTTGCAGATTGTTGTCCAGGTCGGCCTGACCATGGCCGGCTGCATTGTTTTCTGTTTGTTTGTGGGACGTTTTCTGGATGGCTGGCTGGGGACGAAAGGCATTTTTACAATACTTTTTATCCTCTTTGGAATTGTGGGCGGGGCAGTGGTTGTTTATCGCCAGATCATGGAAGTAACAAAACCGGATACGGAACAAGAAAAGAACAAACACAAAGACGGCAGGGGATAACAGCAGTTGGAACCGCATGAACAAATCCGGCAAACCCAGAAAAAATACTGCTCAATCGCAATGCTTGCTGCAATCTCCGTTGCTCTGATCCTTATTTTTGCCGGCTATAAACCTCTTGGAAAAGGATTGGTTCTGGGAACCGTCTTCAGCTCGCTGAATTTTATCCTCATGGGAGAAACCCTGCCCAGAAGAATCTCCGGCTCCCGGCGGCGCGCTTCTGTTGTTTCAGGTGTATCGATTTTTATCCGCTACGCCCTGCTGGCTGCGCCCCTGATCCTTGCCATCAAAAGCCCTTCCTTTAACCTGGCGGCCACCGTTGTGGGCCTATTCATGATACAGATTATGATACTGGCCACACAGGGCATATACGCATCAACTCGAAAAAACCTGGATTATTGACGCGATATGGAAGAACTCGGGAAAATACATCAGCTTATTGTTACCGTGTCCGACTACAAGATGACGTTTAACCTTGACATCATGGCCATGACATGGCTGGTCATCATCGGACTTCTGATCTTCGGTTATTTTGCGGCCCGCAAACAGCAGATGATTCCGGGGACCTTGCAGACTATCGGGGAGGCTTTTGTGTTCCAGTTTTATTCCCTGACCGAAGACGCTCTGGGCGAGGATATGGCCAAAACCTACGGGCCCATGATCATTGCCCTGTTCATGTTTTTGCTCTTCTGCAACTGGATCGGATTTATCCCACACCTCTATGAACCCACAAACGATTTGAACACGCCTTTGAGCCTTGGCCTGATGGGCTTTGTGATTGCCCATTATGCCGGCATCCGGCAAAAGGGTTTTAAAAAATACATCAAGGCCTATTTTGATCCGATCTTTTTTATGGCGCCGCTCAACATCATCGGTGAAATCTCCAAGGTCATATCCATCTCGTTTCGTCTTTTCGGCAATATCATGGGCGGCACCATCATTGTGCTTGTGGTTTCGCATCTGGTTTTCAGCCTTGTGCTGCCGCCATTTCTCAATGCGTTTTTTGTCATCTTCATCGGCGGGATACAGGCGTTTGTGTTTACGATGCTCACACTGGTATACATTGCGGTACAGGTAAATTAAATGATGTCCATCGAAATTGAAGCCTGGGTTAGAATGGCGGCATTCGTGGGGGCCGGTTTCTCAATGGGATTCGGCGCCATTGGTGCTGCAATCGGGGAAGGGTTCGCTGCTGCAAAAGCAAACAATGCCATATCTCAAAATCCGACTTATTCCGGCGATATCGTCAAGATGATGCTGGTGGGTCAGGCCATCGCGGAAACCGCAGCCATATTTGCCCTGGTTATTGGTGTCCTGCTGCTGTTTGCCACCGGCGGCAACGCTTCAATGATCACTGCTGCAGGCCTGTTCGGCGCCGGCCTGTCCATGGGCCTGGGTGCCATTGGTTCCGGGGTGGGCTCGGGCTTTCCGGCCGGTGAAGCATGCGACGGGCTGGCCCGTCAGCCGGCCCTCAGCCGCACCCTCACCACCACCATGCTGATCGGCTCGGCTGTCAGCCAGACGCCCGCCATTTTTTCCATGGTGATTGCCTTTATGCTGATGTTTATCAATTTTTCCGGCGGCAGCCCCCATATGGTGGCCGCACTGCTTGGCTCAGGGCTGTGTATGGGTTTTGGCGCCATCGGATCCGGAATCGGTTCCGGCTTTCCGGCCGGTCAGGCCTGCGTTGGTCTGGCCAGGCAGCCAGCAATGGGCAGCCGCCTGACCACCAACATGCTCATTGGCGCGGCCGTCAGCCAGACACCGGCCATTTTTGCCATGGTGGTCTCGTTTATGCTCATGTTTATCAGTTTTGCCGGCACACCGGTGCATCCCACGTCTGCTGCCTTACTCGGCGCAGGCCTGGCAACGGGCCTGGCCGCAATCGGATCCGGGGTGGGAAGCGGTCTTGCCGCAGGCGCTGGCGTTGAAGGCTGGGCCAGGCAACCCATGGCTACCGGCAACGTGCTGGTGATTATGCTGGTGGGCCAGGCGGTATCCCAGACGCCCTCTATTTTCGGGCTTTTGATCAGCTTTATTCTCATCTTCAAGGGATACCCCTCTACCGAGGTGTTTATCGTATCCACGGCACTGGTTTCAGCGGGTTTGTGCACCGGACTCGGCGGCATCGGATCAGGCGTGGGAAACGGACAGGTGGCACAAACCGCTGTATCCTGGGTGGGGCGAAATGTGGAGCAGGAAGCCTTACTGATGCGCACCATGCTCGTTGGGCAGGCCGTATCGCAGTCCACAGCCATTTATGCCATGGTTATTTCTCTGGCATTGATTTTTCTGGTATAAAACAATAAATAAAAATAAACCCCTAAATTTCAACTGGAGGAAATTATGATTGAAGGTGCAGATCTAATCCAGGCATCGGCATTTCTTGGTGCCGGACTGGCAATGGGCCTTGGCGCAATCGGCCCGGGGCTTGGTGAAGGCATGGTTGGAGCCAAAGCATGTGAGGCCATCGGGAAAAATCCCGGCGAGGCCGGCCTGCTCACCCGTACCATGCTTGTGGGTCAGGCGGTTTCCGAATCCACAGGTATTTATTCTCTTGTTATTGCCCTGTTGCTCCTTTTTGTTGTCTAATCGGTTTAATGGTTTAGTACGGGAAGGCCCGTGATGGAAATTGTCGAAAATCTTGCTCTGATCAGCTTAAATGAGACTCTGATTGCGCAGCTGATTGCTTTTCTGATCTTCTTTTTTCTCATTAACCGGATCATGATCCGCCCTCTGCGGGAAACCATGGGAAAACGGGAGCACTATATTCAAAACATTGAATCAGAGATTCATCAGTCCTCTGAAAAGCTCGAAGACCTCAATCAACAGCTGTGGGAACATGAAAGAAAAGTCGTCCGGGAGGCCAACGCAGAAAAGGAAGACCTCAAAAAACAGGGCAATCAGCAGGCTCAGGAAATTCTGGGGGAGACCAAAAATGAGATCGATCAGATCCGTCAGGAAAACACCCGACTGCTGAACCAGGAAATTTCCGAGGCCCGCAAATACATTGAAGCTGAATCTGAAAAACTGGCAGGAACAATCATGGAAACCATTCTGGAGCGGGGGGTATCGCGTGGGTAACTCAGGCACCATCAAAACAACCTGCAAAATACTGTTTTTCTGCATCCTGCTGCTGCACCTGACAGCCTTTGCAGTGCTGGCCGAAGAAGGCAGTGGCGGAGACTGGCGCCCGGTTTATGACACGATCATGCTTTATGTCAATTTCCTCATTCTGGCCTATCTGCTTTACCGCTACGGTCGTCAGCCGTTTCTGCAGTTTCTCCAGACCCAGAAGCTGCAGGTTTCCGAGTCGATTCACAAGGTCGAAGGCCGCAAGGAAAAACTGCTGGCGCAGATCAATGAAACCCAGAGCCAGATGCAGGAAAGCAGTGAACGCTATGAGAAATTAAAGCAGCGGATCATTGAGGAAGGCGAACAAACCCGGCAGCAGATTATCGATGATGCGCGGCAGCAAAGCAAAACCATGCTGGAGCGGGAAAAGAAAAATGCCAGTCGCCGGCTTGCCGACGCCCGGAAAAATTTCATGTCCGAACTTGTGGACACTGCCTCAAACCTCGCCAGAAACCGGCTTCCGGAGGAAATCACGGAAAACGATCAAGACAAGCTCATTGACTTTTACGTCGCCAGCGTAAACCGCATGTCAGGCTAAGTCAGGATAAGTCAGCCCCGGCAAAATTCAGACGCAATCCCATTGAAAAGCCCGGAAAGCCTTTTGGCCTTCCGGGCTTTGTTTTGTTCTAACGAAACCTTTCAACTGTCTACAATTCCATGTAAATCACCCGCCTGGTTCTGGGATATGTTTCCAGCTTATCAAGCACCTCTTTGGTCAGGGGCGTGTCGGTTCGCAGAAACACAATGTTGCGCTCCCCTTCCGGCTCTTCCTGCCCCACTGTCATGCGGGCGATATTGACCTTGTGATCCCCGAGAATGGTGCCGATCACCCCGATCTCACCGGGAATGTCCATGTTGTGGATCAGTGCCAGATTACCCGATGGGCGCATTTCCAGCCGGAAGTCGTTGATGCGCACGATTCTGGGATCGCTTTTGCCAAACAGGGTTCCGGAGACCACATTGGTGTCCTTATCAGTCTTGACGGTCACGGTTATCAGGTTGATAAACTCCTGTGCATCATCACTGGACGACTCCAGTACCTTGATGCCCTTTTCCTTGGCCAGATAAGGAGCGTTGACAGCATTGACGTCATCGAGCACAAGAGGTTCGAGCAAACCGCAGACAACCGCCGTGCGCACCGGGGCCATGTCATTGTCCCCGAAATTGCCGTCATAATCAATTTCAACAGACTTGATATGCCCCTCAGACAACTGAGACAGCATGCGGCCCATGCGGTCAGCAAGTCTGATAAACGGGTCGAGTTCCTCGAGCACCTTTCCGGAAACCGAGGGCACGTTGACCGCGTTTTGAATGGTATCGCTTTTTAGATAAGCAATGAGCTGACGAGCGATGTCAACGGCTACGTTGGTCTGGGCCTCGGCTGTGGACGCCCCGAGATGCGGCGTGCAGATCACGTTGTCAAATTCAAAGAGTTTAAATCCCTCAGGCGGCGGCTCGGTAGCAAAAACGTCAATGGCCGCCCCGCCCACTTTTCCCATCTTCAGGGCATCATAGAGTGCATCTTCATCCACAATACCGCCCCGGGCGCAATGAATCAGCATCACGCCGTCTTTCATTTTGGCAAAGGCGTCCTTGTTGATCATATTGGCTGTCTTCTTGATCTTGGGAACGTGTATGGTGATGTAATCGGAGCGCTCATAGAGTTCATCGAGACTCACCGGCTCGCACTTGGCCTTTTTGATATTTTCCGGAGTGACCACAGGATCGTAAACAATAACATTCATCTTCAGGCCCCGGGCCCGGTTGGCCGCAATAGAACCAATCTTGCCAAAACCGATCACGCCCAGTGTCTTGTTCATCACTTCCCTGCCCTGGAGCTTTTTCTTGTCCCACCGGCCGTCTTTCAGGGATGCGGTTCCCTGGGGAATGTTGCGCGTTAATGCCATCATCATGGAAATGGCATGTTCTGCGGTGGTCACCACGTTTCCCCCGGGGGTATTCATGACAATGATGCCCCGGCGCGTGGCTTCGTCCACGTCAATATTGTCCACACCAATGCCTGCACGGCCGATGGCCCGTAGATTCTCTGCGGCATCCAGCAGTTCCTTTGTTACCTTGGTGGCGCTGCGAACGGCAAGGCCGTGGTATTGACCGATAATTTCCTTTAACTCCTCAGGGGAAAGATCGGTCTTCACATCCACTTCAATATCGTTTTCCTGTTCAAAAAGCTTGATTCCGGCTTCTCCAAGCTTGTCGCTGACCAGTACCTTGTAAGTCATATAGGGTCCTCCCTTTGATTTATTTTACAATACCAACTTTTCTTCCCTGTACGCTGTCAGGTAATTGCCGCAGAATTCATCCCGACCCGCCAGGGTTTCGGCTGCATACACATTGGCCATCATGCGCTTGTCCAGGGGATTGATAATGGCGCTGTCAAGGCCCTTGCAGATGGCCATGACCATAAAGGCCTGGTTGAGCAATTTGCGCTCAGGCAGTCCGTAGGAAATATTGGAAAGCCCGCAGATGGTATGCACACCCGGAAATTCTGTCATGATCGCTCCAACGGCGTTCATAAATTCCATGCCATAGGAGTCGTTGGTTGAAATGGGCTGTACCAGGGGATCCACGTAAATGTTTTCCACCGGCACATTATTTTTCACCAGGCTATTGATCAGGTCACTGGCAATAGACAACCGGTCATCCTTGCTTTCGGGCATTCCCGAATCGCTCATGCAAAGGGCAATAACCTTGATGTCCGATCCGGCCACCACCGGCAGAAGCGCATCCCAGCGTTCCTTTTCCAGGGAAATGGAATTGAGCATGGGCGTGCCCTTGTGCAGCTCCATGGCCGCTTCCACCACCTTGGGATCCGGGCTGTCAATGCAGCAGGGAATTTCCACTGCAGACTGCACGGTGGAGACCAGCCACTTCATGTACTGGTCTTCCTTGCCCACGTAAGTGCCGGCGTTGACATCGATGTAGTCCGCCCCGCACTCTGCCTGGTCTCTGGCAATTTTCTTGATCGCCTCCGCGTCTTCGGCATCAATGGCCTCCTTGATGGCCTTACGGCTGGAATTAATCAGTTCTCCAACAATTAACATTGTCAACCTCCTTAAAAATTATGGTGAATTGTATTTGTTTTTTACTCCGTCTGCTTCATAAAAGCCTTCTGCTCAGCCCTCTGCCCCGGGGCCAGACACACAAAATCCTCCCTATCATAGGGGCCGAAAAGCAGTTTTTCAAAATAGGAGGTTGAGCCGGAAACCTCCTCATAAACTTTGTCCAGAAACGCTGCATTGGCCTTTGCCCTTTTGCGAACCTTTTTTATGTCGCCTGCGCCGGTGTTGATGAGCACAATATGGGTATAATGTTTCAGCTCTTCATTAATGCCCCACAAAGCCATTTCCTGCCCCATTTTGGGGCCATACTCGTGTTCCACCATCCCCAAAGGATCTTTTTCCTCGGCCACCCAGCCCGGGGTGAGATAATAAGTGCCGGCCCGTTTTCGGAAAGCTTCAAAATAGGCCTGCCTGGAGCCAAGCAGCAGGGAGATGCAGTCATGGACCCGGGGAATATAAATATTCTGCTTTCTGGCCGTGACCCCGACAATGCCGTTGGAACAAAGCCCATAGCCAAGGACAATATTTTGGGCGGTATCCGCGCGCGCATCAATCTGCTCCTGAATCAGGCCGGGCATTTTTTCCGGGGTGAGGTGAAGATTCTGATCCATATAGCAGATTTCAATACCTTGGTCTAGCATATCCTTATACTGCTGCCGCAGGGCATCGAGTTCATGCTGCATCACCCGGCAGGCGATAATCAGGCGCGGGCCCGCAGGCGCGGCTGTATCTCGCCGTTTATCCGTCTTCAAATCAGGCATCTGATATTTTTATTCCTTGATGGCGCTGTAAAAGTCCAATATCTGCGTTACGCGCGATTTCTCAGAACCTCACGTACGGATAAGTACGCTGCATTCTTCGAAATCGCGCAAGCCTTGATCTTGAACTTTACGGCACCATCTGAAAATCGACTTTTTACGACGGCATCATTCCTTAATCTCAGGAAATTCCATGCTTTCAACGTAGAGATCCATAAAATCGGGCCGGGTCTCAATGGAGACATGCCGCACAGACTGCATTTTTTCCTCCAGATATTGCCGGTAGCCCGCATTGCGCAGCATGCGCGCGCACCCGATCCGGCATGTATTGCCCGCAAAATACACCTTGTCCGCAGTATCAGGGGGCAGCATGCCAATGGCTTCCAGATTTTGCGCCCTGAGGGAATAGCCAAAGCCGCCGGCCAGGACAATACGCTCCAGGCTGCCGGCTTCCATGCCCGACTCATGCAGCAGAATCTCCATGGCCGCACGGATGGCGCTTTTGGCCAGTTGCACCTGCCGGACATCCTCCTGAGTGAAATAGACTTTGCCGCCCAGGCGAAATGCCGGGCTTTTGTTGATTTCAATGATGCGTGAAGCGATTGTCCCGGCAAGGCCATTGGTATCATCCGGCCGCCGCATGCGGCCGCTTGCGTCAATGACGCCGAGTTTGAGCAAAGCCGCAGTGATATCAATAATACCGCTTCCGCAGATACCCTGCGGGGGGGCATCACCTATGGTATGGATATCGAGGCGGTCCTGACCATCTGTGTCCACCCCTTCCACCGCACCGATCCGCGCCCGCATGCCCGCGGATATGCCCATGCCTTCAAAAGCCGGCCCGGCGGCGGTTGATGTCATCAGGTACTCACTGTTTGCGCTGAGCCCCATTTCCCCGTTGGTTCCCACATCCACAAAAAACATGGCCCCGCCGGGTTCGAAAAAGCGCCTGGAAACCAGGAGCCCGGCGCTGATATCCGCACCCACATAGGCATGAACAATGGGCGGCACATAAACCCGGGCCGCCGGGTTTATCTCAAGGCCGAATTGCCGCGCCGGATACGCCCGGCCGCCCTGCAGGGCCACAGTAAACGGCACCTGACCCAGGGGCTCGGGATCAATAGATGCAGCAAGCTGCAGCATGGTGGTATTGCCGCCCAGAACCACATCCAGTACCTCCATTGGATTCGCACCCGAATCCTGGCAGGCCTGATCAATTAAGTGATTAAGCCCGTCGCGCACACATTGGCTCAGTTCCGCCAGCCCCTCCGGCGTCGATCCCTTCTGGATGCGGCTGATCACGTCATGGCCGAAACGAATCTGTGGGTTGAGACTGGAGGTGGTGGCCAGTTCCCGTCCTGTTGGCAGCTCGATAAGCGTGACCACCAGGGTGGTGGTGCCCAGATCAATGGCCAGTCCCTTTGCAACGGATTTTTCCGGCCAGTTTTTTAACTCTTCCTGGGCCTGTCCGGCATATTGCAGCCGGCAGATTCCGCCGGACATCTTCACAACAGCTGCAGGCGTATTTTTCACCAGCGATTCTGTATCCGACAGATGCTTGCGGCCGACGCCCGCATCGCCGGTATCCCTTTCAGAAAAGGTTGGGTCGCGGTCGCCTTCCAGAATCCGGTGCTCGTCTTTTTTATACTCACCAATTACCCGGACAACCATATCCGAGGCCGGCACCAGCTGACAGGCCAGCCGGATTCCCTGTTGGGCCTGCTCAGCGGTGATTTCCTTGTGCGGGGTTTCTGGCACATTATCAGGCTCTTCCACGCAGACCAGGCACTTGCCGCAAAGTCCCTTACCGTTGCAGGGGGATTCCAGTTCAACTCCGGCCCTGTATAAGGCATCCCGCAGGGTTTCACCTTTTCGGGTTCGCACCGACAGATTCATCGGCAGAATTTGAATTTCCGGCATAATCTCTAAATCCGCGTCAGAGAAATGGTTTCCGGGATTTCCTCGGCAAGAAATTTCAGATCCTTGCGCAATGACTCCCCGTCGACTTCCCTGGGAACCGCCACACTGGTGCGCATGGTAAACATGGGTTTTCCGTTCTTGCCGGTTTCCACCCGGGTTTCCAGCTCCATGATGTTGATGTTCCGGGAGGCCAGCAGTTGAGAGGTCCGGTAGACAATGCCCATGCGGTCAATGCCCTTGACACGGATTTCATAATTGGCTTCCGTGGCAAATTCGCTCTTGCGCCCGCCTTCCACCTCAAAAAGGATCACATTGAGATCCGGCTCCTTGTCGAGGCTTTCACAGGCATCGGAAAGCGCCTGTTGCGCCTTTTTATCTCCGGCCGTGACCAGCACCATGAGAGCGAAATGATTGCCCAGCAGGTTCATACGGGAGTCTTCAAAATTGCACCCGCTTTCATAGACGGCCCGGGAAACCTTGGCCACAATGCCGGGAACGTTTTTTCCCACTGCGGATATGATGTATTCCTGGTTCATAATCGGTTTACTCCACTCTTTATAACAGACTTGGCCGGCACAGGCTTTTCAAACTGCTGCCGGCGATTGAAAATGATTTGTGATGCACGCCGGGATTAAAATAGACCCGGTCTTTTTCCAAAAGGGCCTTGTCCATATAAACCGGAAGCCCGTGCCCAAACGGCGGCACGCATCCCACTTCGCAGCCCACGCTGCGGCTGACCGCCTCGGGCCTGGCAAAAGAGACTTTTTTGGTGCCGGCCGCAGACGCCGCTGCCTTCCAGTCCACCTTCCGGTCACCAGGCAGGACCATGACAATCATCTCGTCTTCTTTTGTTTCCAGCACAAGCGATTTGACGGTTTCCCCCTCGGTTACGCCAAGGGCCCCGGCCATGGCCGGATTGGTATAAACCGGTTCATGCTTTGTGATTTTATATGAAATCCCCTGGGCTTCAAGCAATTGGACAATTTTTTGTTCAAGGGTCATGGGTGATTTGGCCTCTTTTCCATTGCTGTTTACACAATTATTCGCCGAACTCCTCTGAAAGGCGCGGATTTCCCACGGCCCGGGCCTGAATCCGCTCCAGGGCGCCTTCGGTGACAACCCGCACCTTTACCTGGGGATCGTTGGCCCCGGCGCCTTCGGCCACTTCCCTGGCCATTTTGTCCACTTTTTTACGCGCATGGGACAAGGCCTCTTCGTATTCATTAAAACGCGTCCGCCGATCTCCGATCTGAACAATAAAACAATGGCTCTCCCCGGCCTCCTGAGCGTATAGAATGGCTTCTTTTTCCGCCACCACCGATCCGGCCACTGCGCCTGCGGCATTGGCCACGTGGGCATGGGCCGGCAGGACAAACGGGGCCTTCAGTGTTTCGGCCACCCGCTTGACGAAAATCCCGGCCGGCGCGCCGATACCGATGATTGGAAACCGGCAGGAGATATTGACCGATAAATGTGCGTTTTTGCCCCGGATGGATTCCTCCAGCAGCCATCTGCCCCAATGCCCGTCAACCGTATCAGGCAGATCCGCCCCCTTTTCCTGGCCGGCAAGAAATACAACGGCTTCTTCCACCATCATGGAAATGATCTGATCCAAAGTCTGACTGACAAAGGTTTTCGGATCCCGGCTGAATATGTCACAGGCGCAGAGCATGGCCTGGCGGGCCACTTCTCTGTCCCATGTATCCATCTGACCATTGATATGCAAAAGATCGGTGGGCGTCAGCGTGGCCTGTTCGATCAGGCCCTGGCGAAACAGCGGCTCTGCCTTGACCTGCAAGCGGTGGTGCACCCCGAGAGCCTCGAGTATGGCGGTAACACTTGCCGGACCCTGGTTGAGCAGATTGATCAGCTGGATATGACGGTGCTCGGAAATGCCCATCTTTTCCGGATCAACGGATTTATGCAAAAACCAGAACTCAATGTCTGAAATTTTCCAGTGGATGCTGTCTTTTAACGTTAAGCCCATCACCGCTTCGCGGACCTGGCTGTATCGGGAGGCCAGCCGGCAAAGCGGCACCACCCGGTCCGGTCCGATTTCCACCCGGCCGCCCTGGCCAAAGGAAATCCGGCTGTCACAGCCCACGCAGGCTGTCCGGATCCGGGCAGCCTTGACCGCGGTTTCAATCTCGCCAACCCGGGCGCCGGCATCTGATACCGTGACCTGGCCCTGTTCAATCAGGGCCATATCCGTGGTTGTCCCGCCCACATCGATCATCAGGGCATTGCTGTGACCGGAGAAAAACAGTCCGCCGATAGCGCTGGCCGCAGGTCCGGACAGCACGGTTTCCACAGGCTTTTCCACCGCCTCGGTATAAGGCATCAAAGAGCCGTCGCCCTTGACAATCATCAGGGGGGCATGGATATCGCGATTTTTCAAAGACGCCTTCACCGCTTCGATAAACTCATGCATCACCGCCACCAGCGAGGCGTTTAAACTGGCCGTGGCCGCCCGCTTTACCGAATCGAGCTGGGTGGAGAGCTGATGGCCCAGCACCACCGGATGCTTACACACATCCCGGACTTCCTGGAAGGCGGACTCCTCATGGGAAGGATTTAATGGACTGAAATAACTGGATATGGCAAATGCATCCACCTTATCCTTGTTTTCCGCCACCCAGGCCCGGATGCCGTCGAGATCCACGGGAGCCTGCTCTTCGCCCTGGGCGGAATGGCCGCCGGCAAAAAATTCAAAATACGGAGTTGAAAGTTTTTCCTCCAAGCCAAAGGAGGCCACCAGTTCCCGGTCATAACCGATTAAGATGAGGCCCACATCCCGGGCCTTTCCCTCGGCAACGGAATTGGTGGCAAGGGTTGAGGAAATGCCCACCAGTTTCACCCGGGAAGGGTCCTTGATCTTGAGCATTTTGAGCACGGAAACAACGCCGCCGGCCAGATCCTCGCGGGTGGTCAGGGTCTTGCCCGAGGCCAGCACCTCGCGGGACCGGTAATCCATAAGAACCCCGTCCGTATAGGTGCCGCCGGTGTCAATGCCTACAACATAGTTTGCCTGTTTTTCCTTGCCGGAACCAAGCCCACGCCGCCCGGCTCCGGGATCAAATGGCTGCTTCGTTTTCATTTTTCCTGTCTGAGAATATGCTTAAAATTATTGTTATAATTCAAAAAAATCGTCTTTTATTCGAAATTCTTGACAAATCAGAATATTACAGATCAATTAACCGCCCTGGACATTCGAAAAGCCTGCAAGCAGCCGATTTGTGCGCTCACAGGCTTTTCGAAACCATTTAACCGGCTGATTCTACGATTATTTGGAACGCACCCGTTCCTCGGCGGAGTCCAGGATCTTCTGGATATCCTTTTTCGCATCTTCGGGCACACGGGACACGGGACCCTCGTGATTTTCAATGATATCCCGGGTCTTTTTGACAATCCGGTCCTTCATGGTCAAGCGTCCCTGAGCATCCCAGTCCTCGTAGGAGTTTCGGTCCATGAGGGAGGGCTGATAGTGCTTGCGGAACCATTTCATGGTGTGGTCCTCGTAGAGGTAATGACCGCCCGGGCCCACGTTGCAGATTTCCTCCACTGCCAGGGTTTCTTCATTGACCTCGACGCCGCCGCAGATCAACCGGCTCATGCCGATGATCTCATCGTCCATAACTGTCTGGAAGACATCGCCGGTAATGCCCGACTCGGTATACCCGTTGTCATGGACAAAATTGGCCCCTGACATCATGGCGGTGTGGATGGAATAAGCCGCTTCAATGGCTGACTGAATATCCATTTTCTTGGTGTCCGTGCACCCGGAGGTGGAATACATGGGAAGGCCCACATAATTGAGCAGTTCGGTGTATGCCGCGCTCATGATGGATAGCTCAGGTGCGCCGTAGGAATAAATGGTCCGCCGCATGTCAAGAATGGACTGCACACCGCCGATCAGAATACAAGTACCCGGATTGAGCAACTGGGAGACCACCACGCCCACCATGGATTCAGACATGGCAACAATGAGCTGTCCGGCATGGGTGGCCGGCACGGTGGCGCCGCCAATGCAGCACGGCGTATACACCTGAGGGATCCGGTGCTCGGCGCAGTAATAACATTTTCCAATGGCATCAAAATCACTTGTTAGCGGGCTGATGGGCTCGCTGTAGTGAATGAAGTTGGGATGCCTTTTAAAGGCCTCCTCCCCGCCGGCCATGACAATGCCGATACGGTGTTCGTCCATGACGTTTTCCACGCTGAAGGCCCAGTTCATAATCACCTTGCGGGTGTTTTGAATCATGTCGGCAAATTCATACACATCTGAAAGCGCATGGGTGACGTCATCAATGGAGCCCAAAGACTGAACGTAGCCGATGTTGGGCAGCGCATCACAAACCCGGGCCACAATGGTGGCATCTTTGCGCTGATAGGGCCGGCGCTCCAGGGTATCGGTGTCAATGAAATTGGGCGGCGTGGGCCCGGGTCCGAAATAGCTTCTTCCCGGCTCCACATAGCACATTTCCTCATCGCCGTCCCAGCTGTAAATGGTTGTTGTGGGCGGAACAGAGGCCAGGGCGTCGCGCACGACTTCCGGCGGAATCCGCACCCGCTTGCCGTCTACTTTACAGCGGTTTTTGGCCAGCAGCTCACGGACACCTTCATGGTGAACGTTTGCACCGGTATCGTTTAATGTCTTGATCACCCCGCGGAACATCCGCGCTTTCTGATCCTCTGAAAGCAGCGAAAACCGTGGAGTCCTGTTTACTGTATAGTTAGTCCTGAAGGTCATTTGCATTCTCCTTATCTGATCTATCCGCCAAATCCGGTCTGCGGGCAAATCCATTTGGGTTTCCGGCCGCAGGCCGGGAGCCGGATATTTCTCAATTACTTGGAATGGCGCTTTTCAGCCGCATCAATGATTTCCTTGAGCGCTTTTCTGGCATCGTCATCAATGGGCAGTGGCTCATGGGTATCCAGGATCCGCTGGGTTTCCTCATTGACCCGGTCCGACATGCTCTTGGCCCCTTCGTTGTTCCAGGTCTCCCAGTCAGAGCGGTCCATGAGTTTTGGCAAAAACCACTCGCGCCAGTGCTCGTAAGTGTGGTCATGGGTGACATACTCGCCGCCCGGGCCCACTTCATCAATTTCCTTCAGGGCCAGATATTCCTCATCGGTTCTCACGCCCTTGCCCATCTGGCGAACCATCCCGATGATCTCATCATTCATCACAAGACTTTCCAGGGAGGCGTTCACGCCGGAATCAATATAACCAACGTCGTGGACCAGATTGGCCCCGGAAAGATAGGCGGTCAGGTTGCTGATGGTCGACTCAATGGCCGCCTGCTCATCAAGGCACTTGGAATCCGAGCACCCGCCGGTGGAAAACATGATCAGGTTGAGCCACTTGGAAACGTCTGTATTGGCCGCAGAGGCCAGCGACATTTCAGGCGCACCATAGGAATAGGTGGTGGTGCGCATGTCCATGACCGTGGTGACCCCGCCCATGATCAGCGGCATACCGGGTTTTTTCAGATGGCACAGCGCAATGGCCAGCAAGGTTTCAGCCAGGGACTGAACCAGCATGCCGGCAATGGTGGCCGGAGCTGTAGCACCTGAGCTGGGACACGGCGTATACATGGCCGGAATTCCCTTTTCCGCGGCAAACAAAAGTTTTTCCACTGCGGTAATATCATTTGTCAGCGGAGAAATGGGTTCAATATAGGCCACAAACATGGGGCTCAAACGAAACTCCTCTTCGCCGCCCTGAAACACACAGGCCATTTTCCACAAGTCCTCAAGGCCTTCGCCGTCCACGCTGGTAAGCACCATGGGCTTTGTGCAGCCTTCGAGCATGGCCATGAACTGGTGCCGGTCGTAGGTCTGGGGATTGGGGGCATCGCTGACAATGCCGTGAGACATAAAAAAATCGAAATTGGGCAGATAATCCACAATACGGCCGGCATCCATCACGTCCTTATAAGTGGTTCGCCGGCGTTCTCCGGTTTTGCGGTCGTAGGTAAAGGGCAGATCCGAGCCCGTACCAAAGTAGACATGATCCTTTTGCAGGGCCACGGAACGTTTACCGTTTCTGCCTTTAAGCGTGATTTTGCGCGGATAATTTTTCAATGCCCGCTCCACAAGGGAGGCCGGCACGCGCACGCGCTTGTCATCTCCGACCACAGCCTCGCCGCTGCTGCGAAACAGTTCAAGGGCTTCGTCGTGGTGAACCCGGGAACCGACCCGCTCGAGGACATCCAGGGCGGCAAAATAAATCTGCTCGATCTGGTCTTCGGTCAGGACCCGAAACTGCGGGGTTTCCTGCACGGTCTGATTCATCGGTTGCATATCTGGCATTACAGATTTCATAGTTTATCTCCTATCTGTACCCGGCAACGTAGATACAGCCGGGTTTTGACGTTCTGATAAGGGGTTGGCCGGCAGAAACGCGAAGCCGCGGTCGAACATGAAAACATTCAGGCCGCGGCTGCGCTCCGCTTTCAAGATCCACGAATTAAGCGGCCAGCACTTCCTTGGCCTTGTCCACAGAGCTGCCTGCATTGGCTCCGTAAACATCAGCGCCGATTTCCTTTGCAAACTCCTCGGTAACCGGTGCGCCGCCGATCATAACCTTGACCTGGTCCCGGATGCCGGCCTCTTTTAATGCGTTGATCACCTCGCCCATCTTGGGCATGGTGGTGGTCAGAAGCGCGGACATTCCAAGAAGATCGGGTTTGTGTTCCTTGACGGCATCCACAAACACCTGGGTGTCGAGATCAATGCCGAGATTGACCACCTTGAAGCCGGCGCCCTCAAACATCATGGCCACCAGATTCTTGCCGATATCATGCAGGTCGCCCTTAACCGTGCCGATAACAAAGGTACCGGCCATGGTCGCGCCGCTTTCAATCAGCAGGGGCCGCAATTTTTCCATCCCCTTGCTCATGGCCTTGGCCGAGCGCAGTACCTCCGGAATAAACATTTCACAGGCCTTAAACCGCTGGCCCACAACGTCCATGCCGGCGATCAGCCCGCTTTGAAGAATTTCCTGTGAGGCCATGCCTTCATCAATGGCCTCCTGAACCATGCCGGAGACGTCTTCGACCTTGCCCGCGATAAGCAAATCTGCCATTTTTCCCAAATCAACTGCCATGTTTCTCCTCCTCCTTGTAAATGGTGTATAAAATCATAAACTTTGCCAAAACCGCATTTCCGCTGCATGATAAAAAGATTATGCCTGTTTTTGACTTTGGCGAATTTTCTTTTTATCTATTTAATTGGTGCGCCCGGATCCGGCTATTTTTTCCGGAAATGAAACACGCCCCACGTGAGATAGCCCTTGTTGCCGCCGTCGACCCAATGCTGCAGGCCCTTTTTCATGTTGTCGATATACTGCCGGCTGACCACCTTTTCCAGTTCCTTCTCCCGGGCTTCCATCTCGGTTAAAACCCGGCCGTAATGCTGGGCCAGATAAGGGTGGAGAGATTCATACCCAATAACTTCAAAGCCGATTTTTTTTGCATAATCCTGATAAAATCCCGGAGACCCCAGGGACTCCAGATGAATCCGTTCATATATCGGCCCCAGCACCCCTTCAGGGCAGTCATCAGCCTGCATGGGATCGGTGAAAATCATCTCCCCGCCCGGTTTTAAAACCCGATGGGCCTCTTCGAGGACCTTCTGCCGGTTATCGCTGTGCAAAATCGCATCCTGGGACCACACCAGCTCAAAGGAGGCATCCGGATAGGGGATTTCCGCAAAATTGCCATCCACCACATCAATCATGTGATCCAGGCCCTGCTCTTTGTTCATTTTCCGGGCACGATTGTTTTCGGTTTCGCTCAGATTGAGCACCACCGCACTCCAGCCGTAATTCTTGGCCAGATAACGGGCAGAGCCCGAAAAGCCACCCCCGAGGTCAATGACACTGGCCTTCTGCCCTTTGAACCTGGACCTGGAAGCCATGTGGTCAATCGTCCGACGGCTGGCTTCGAATATCGTATCGTTTTCCGACTCATAAATTCCGAGGTGCAGATCCTCTCCGCCCCATATGGTGTAGTAAAAATTATCTGCATCCTCACTATCATAATAAGATTTTGTAACTTTTACGGGTTCCGGAATATCGTTGCTCATCATATCCTCCTTATTTTAGAATTAAATATTATAAAATTAATAAGTTATACTGCTTTTAGTCTGTTGCAAAAAAATATAATACCCTCTTGCTTGAAAGATTGTTTCAACGAGGATAACCCATAGTTTTTCCGAGTAATTTGATTAAATTACATATAATATTTTGATATCATAAAATAAACATCAAAAGCTGTCAACCTTTTTTTTAAATGCATCGTTTGCCTATACAATTTATTAGTTTTCCTAAATCATAACAAGCCTGTTGACAAAAAAAAATTTTTTTGTCATGATTCAAAACTTCAAGCTTAAAAAATCCCCGTCAGTGTTCGCACTAAAACTGAACCAGAAAGAGCAACCACATACTGAAAAAAGGATACTTATGGCAAAGATATACCCTTTCAGGGGCGTCCGCTATAATCGCCGCAAAATCGAAGACCTCTCACTGGTGGTTACGCCTCCATACGACGTGATTTCTGAAGAAGAGCAGCAGGCCTACTACAAACGCCATACAAACAATGCCATCCGGCTGGACAAGGCCCTGGTCACAGAAAAGGACGACAAAACCGACAACCCTTATACCCGTGCGGCCGCAGATTTTCAGAAGTGGCGGCAAAACGGGGTGCTGATCCGGGATGAAACCCCGGGCTTTTACCTCACCACGGTGACCTTTCCCATTGAAGGAAAATCCGTGACCCGTTACGGACTGATCGGGGCGGTGCAGCTTGAGCCGTTTGAATCCGGCGTGATTCTGCCCCACGAGGAGACCTTTTCCAAGGTCAAGTCCGAGCGGCTGGAACTCATGAAAGCCTGTCACGCCAATTTCAGCCATATTTTTTCGGTTTATTCAGACAAAGACGGGCTCCTCCAGACCCTGAAGGATCACATTCAGCAGATTTCCCCGGAGGCAGAATTCACTGATGACAGCGGCCATTTCCATCGCATGTGGCGGATAACCGATCCAAAACTGTGCCGGCAGGTCACAGAAGCCATGGAACAGCGGCGCCTGTTTATTGCAGACGGCCATCACCGTTATGAAACCGCCTTAAACTACAGGGAGTGGGTCAGGCAGAATGATCCGGATTTTGATGAAACCCATCCGGCCAATTTTATCATGATGTATTTGTGTGCGGTCGAAGACCAGGGCCTGATTATCCTGCCCACGCACAGGCTGCTTCCCAGCGTGGCCGCAGAGACCCGGCAGCATTTTATGCAGCAGGCAGCCCAATATTTTGACATTGAGAAATTCGACCGCGATGGAGCCGACCCCGGGCAGGCAGTAGAACAGCTTGACAAGTCCCTTCACAAACATCGAAACGACCACATCATCGGCCTGGTAATGAAAGATGAACCGGCATGTTATGCGCTGGTATTAAAGCCCGGTGTCATGGAAACCCTTTTTGGCGACGAAATCGCCGCCCCTCTGCAGGGACTGGATGTCACCGTGCTCACGCGCCTGATTTTGATGAAGCTGATGGGCTTTGACAAGCAGAACCTGGATGATCATTCCCTGATCGGTTATACAAGCAGCCATGACGAGGCTGTTGAGCTTGTGGAAAATGGTGACTACGACATGGCCTTTATCTTAAACCCGCCCACCAATGAGCAGGTTCGCAAAATTGCCGAAGCAGGCCTGACAATGCCGAGAAAAACCACTTTCTACTACCCCAAGGCGGTCACCGGCCAGGTATTTAACCAGCTTGAACGATAAAGAAAAACAAGGGGCAACGCACAAAAAGGAGACCGCTGCCATTAAAACCATCGATGACATCCGGCAAATGCGGAAAACGGCTGAAACCCTGCACGCACAGGGCAACACCATTGCCTTTGTGCCGACCATGGGCTATCTGCACGAAGGCCATCTGTCTTTGATGCGCAAAGGGCGGGAACTGGCAGACACCCTTGTTGCCAGCATTTTTGTCAATCCCGCCCAGTTTGCCCCGGGCGAGGATTACGACGCCTATCCCAGGGACCCGGAAAGGGATGCAGCCCTGGCAGAGCAAACCGGGGTGGACATTTTGTTCATGCCCCATAAAAAAGATTTGTATCCCGAAGACTACGAAACCTATATCACCCAGACCCATCTGCCCGGACATCTATGCGGCAGATCCAGACCCACGCATTTCACCGGGGTGATGACCATTGTGGCCAAGCTTTTTCATATTGTACAGCCCGACTATGCGGTTTTCGGGCAAAAAGATTATCAGCAGCTGGCCATTATCCGCAAAATGGCCCGGGATCTTGATTTCGGCATCGATATTATCGGAGGCCCCATTGTCAGGGAATCCGATGGACTGGCCATGAGTTCGAGAAACAAGTACTTAAGCCCTTCCCAGCGCCAATCCGCCCTGGAGCTGTACCGCGGCCTGGAGGAGGCCAAAAAGGCCGTGGCACGAGGAGAAACAAAAGCTGCCGCCCTGATTGAAACGGTCAAAAAAATCATCAGCTCGGCCCCGGAAACAGGTATTGATTACATCGCCGTTTGCGATCCGGACACCCTGGCGGATAAAAAATTCATTGACCGGCCCGCACTGATGGCCCTGGCGGTCCGGGTGGGCGAAACCCGCCTGATTGACAATATTATTTTATATCCGCAGGTGGACAATCCGGGCTGACGGCTGCATCTTTTACCAATAAGGTGAATCCGGACAAATCAAAATATAAACCTGAAACAAAAGGAGTGTTCAATGTCAAAAAGATCTCATCTGTTTACTTCAGAATCTGTCACAGAAGGCCATCCCGACAAAGTGGCCGACAAAATATCCGATTCGGTTCTCGACGCATTTCTTTCCCAGGACAGCCGATGCCGGGTGGCGTGCGAAACCCTGGTAACCACAGGCATTGCCTTTATAGCCGGGGAAATCACGGCCAAGGCCACGGTGGATTTCCAGGAAGTGGTGCGCAGCGCAATCAAGGATATCGGTTATTGCTCATCTGACATGGGTTTTGACTGGCAGACCTGCTCAGTTGTAACCAGCATTGACAAACAGTCGCCGGACATCGCCCAGGGCGTGGACGAAGGCAAAGGCCTTTACAAGGAGCAGGGCGCCGGCGACCAGGGGCTGATGTTTGGCTATGCCTGCGATGAAACCGACGAACTCATGCCCATGCCGATTCTCTACGCCCACAAGCTCACCAGGCGGCTGGCCGAAGCCCGCAAAAACAATGAACTCGGCTTTCTGCGCCCGGACGGCAAGTCCCAGGTAACCATCGAGTATGAAGACGGCCGGCCCAAGCGTATCGATACGGTGGTCATTTCCACCCAGCACACCCCGGATGTCACCTACGACCAGATCAGGGAAGGCGTCATTGAGGAAGTGATCAAAAAAATGCTGCCCGCGGAGATGATCGGCGATGAAACAAAATATTTCATCAACCCCACGGGCAAATTCGAAGTTGGCGGCCCCATGGGCGACTGCGGTCTGACAGGCCGCAAAATTATCGTGGACACCTACGGCGGGATGGGAAGACACGGCGGCGGTGCATTTTCCGGAAAAGACCCGTCCAAGGTGGACCGCAGCGCCTGCTACATGGGCCGGCATATTGCCAAAAACCTGGTTGCTGCCGGTCTGGGGAAAAAATGCGAAGTTCAGCTGGCCTATGCCATTGGCGTGGCCGAGCCGGTTTCCATTCTGGTGGATTTTTTCAACACCGGCAATGTCGCCGAGGACAAGGCCGTTGAAATCGTCCGGGATGTTTTTGACCTGCGGCCGGCAGCCATCACCGAATATCTGGACCTGCTGCGCCCCTTCTATAACAAAACCGCGGCATACGGACATTTTGGAAGAAATGATCCGGATTTTGGCTGGGAGAAAACCAACAAGGCCGATGAAATCCGGTCCAAAGCCGGTTTGTAAAAAATACGGGTGCATCCCGCCATGTTTGGCCAAAGCCCCCGGCAGTTACTGCCGGGGGTTTTTTTTGAGCGGATTACGAACAACGATAACCCGGCATTCCCGAAGAAAAAACAGGTTGTCCACCGTACTGCGCAGCCGGGATGCATCCGTGTTGCTGATCATAATATCGGTTTCCGAATCCTCGCTGGTGCCCAGAGCCCTGACCGTCAGGGGGTTTCTCCCCACCCGTCCGATCTGGTCCACGGCCGAGGCATCGGTGATGTAGCCGCACATGCCGTGCTGCACAACAAATTCCCGGCTCACGTAAGCAGACCCGTAAACCTCCCGTCCCGCCTCATCCACAATGGCAAAACACATGGCCGGCTTGACATCCACGCCCCGGGCGTCCACCACCAAACCGGTAAACGGCCTGTGATCCGGGTCCAGAGCGGTGCGCCCCAGATTTTTCATCTCCAGCTGAACAATTGATTCCGGCAGTATCAACTGTGAAAAGGCGCCGGAAAACGACATCCGGCGAACCAGTTCCACTGTTCCGTCCGACCGGTAAACCGTCTCCCGGACCTCCGAGGATTTCAACAGCTGCTCAATTTTTGCAAGCATCCGGTCGTCATCTGCGACCAGGGTCCCCACCCGGCCGTGCCGGCTCAAGCGCAGATCTTCAACGGTTTTGAGCAGGTGTGAATAGGCATCACGTTTGGCGCTTCGGGATGCAGCGGCCCATCCGCCGGCCGTATTGGTGGCTTCCGGAAAAGCTCCGCCCGCCCCCTTTGCCTCAACAATTCGCCGGGTCCAGTTAATGGTGCCGCTGCCGGTGGTTTCCACCAATTCGTAATCTTGCGTCCATCCCGGGCAGACCTGGGTGAAAACCATTGCGGCAATCAAAACAGCGGCTTTAAGAACCTGTTTCATGAAATTGTCTGAATAATCAAGTGAACTATGGATTCAATGTCATCAAGGCCGAGGCACGGAACCCCGGCATCCATTTTTGCATCTGTTACAAGGCCGGCCAAATCCGGGTCCTCCAGGCACACGGGCCCGGTGCGGCTGTTTTCCCGGTACACCTCAATTTTTGGCAGATTCTGTTTTTTGTAACCTTCAGCCAGGACAATGTCCATGTCTGAAAAATAGGCCGCGACATAATTCTTCAGCCGGTCGGCAGCGCGCGGCCGTATCCGGGTTTTCAGCAAAACGATCTGTTCATCGGCGTCCACCATTACAGTGTCGGCACCGGCACTGGCGTGCCGCCAGCTGTCCTTGCCGCTCTGATCAAAGACCATTTCATGCATCACATGCTTGATGGTTCCCACCCGATATCCCTTGCGTGTAAACACCGGAATCAATTTTTCAATCAAGGTTGTCTTGCCGGAGTTGCTCCCCCCCACAATGGCCACAATAGCTGTCATCTCCCAAACCCATTCGCTGTTTTCCCGCCTGATGCCGAAGCCGGTTTTTTCCTCTATGCCATGATTTGGCTTAAAATGCCAGTCTTTATAACCCGCCGCACCGGGCAACAAAACTTGACTGGGGGCTGCAGGAGGCTTAAATTGATGGGGGATCGAAAAATTCAACCATTGGAGCAGTTTGTGAAAATATCCCGAAGTTCATTGCTTTTGGGCATAGTCGCCGCAATCCCTGCACTGGCCGTACTGGCAGCCCTGCTTTTTCTGCCCCTGGGACAACCCAATGCCAAAAACGATTCGAAAAATGCTTCCGGACAAAAGAGCACTATTTCACTCACCCGGCCTGAACCCGATTGGTGGGAAAGCCGCCGTCTGATTTATTTTGATATTCCGGCACGGGTATTGTTTTACCTGCCGAACGGCAGCCGGGGCGAAGCAGAGGCTGTCGCCCGGGCGGTATGGAATGAATTTGAACGCATCGGCCGCATCTTCAACCCTTCTGATCCGCAATCAGAGGTCAGCCGGCTTAATGCCGCGGACAAAACAGCGCCGGTGGCGATTTCAAATGAGATGCATGCGGTTTTCTGCATTTCAAAGCGCCTATGGGATGCCAGCAGCGGGGCTTTTGACCCCTCCACCGCTCCTTTGAAAAAATTGTGGCAAAACGCGGTCAAAACCCAACAAATCCCTTCCAGCAGAGATATTCAACGCATACTGGCCCGCACCGGCTTTGACAAGGTCACGATCATGGACAATCCGCCGGCTGTGGCGTGCTCGGCCAGCGGCATGCAATTTGATTTCGGCGGCATTGCCAAGGGCTTTGCCGTGGACCGGAGCCGGGACGTACTCCGGGGTGCCGGCATTCAAGCGGGCATGGTTCAGCTCGGCGGGGAAGTGGCGGCTTTCGGTTCCCGTCTCCGGCGTCCATGGCGCATCGGCATCCAGCATCCCCGGGACATGGAAAAAATCTGGAAAACGATCTCGTCGCCGGCCGACATTCGGGTGTCGACCAGCGGCAATTACCGTCAGCCCCTTGTTATTCAGGGCCACTCTTTTTACCACATTTTCAGCCCGAAAACCGGCCGGCCGGTTTCGGAAAAAATCGCCGGGGTCACCACGGCTGATTTCGGCGGTCATTCAAGCGCCCTGCTGGATGGGGCGGCAACGGCCATCACAGTGCTCGGAACCGAAAAAGGCATCCAACTGGCTGAAAAGTTAAGCATTGAAGCCCTTGTATTGAGCATAAACCCAAAAGAACAACTTCAGGAGCAATTCACTCCGAATCTGCCAGATAACATGGATACCAAAAGCAGAAGCCGGCAATGATTTCCCGCAGGCCCGGATATCCAACAACAGAGAGGTGTTTATTCCCATTGACACTGTATTGCATTTATAGTATCAACTGGATCAAATTTCTGAAAAAATTCCAATAACGGCAGTTGCCGGCAGCACCGACAGGGACGCGCCAAACTACAGCGTTGCCGGCCCTTTAATACAAAAACCGGTTTTATGGTTACCATGGCCTCCAGCGCCATGCTGGGCCTGTCCCGTCATATTCAACAGCATCAGGCCGAATTCAAGAATATAAGGGAGAACATGAATGGAACAAAATGAACAAGCCCCTGTGGCCGGCTCCGGCCAGGCGCCGGTCGGCTCCGTTATGGTTGTGGGCGCCGGCATCTCCGGGATGCAAAGCGCTCTTGATCTTGCCAATTCCGGATACTATGTTTATCTGGTGGAAAAAACATCTGCCATTGGCGGGCTCATGTCCCAGTTGGACAAGACCTTTCCCACCAATGACTGTGCCATGTGAGTCATCTCGCCCAAACTGGTCGAGGTCGGCCGGCACTTAAACATCGAATTGCTCACCAACACCGAACTGCTGGAATTAAACGGCGATCCCGGGCATTTCAGTGCCCATATCCGACAGGAACCGCGCTATATTGACATTGACAAATGCACCAGCTGCGGGGAATGCGCCAATGTCTGCCCTATCGAGGTCCCCAGTGAACAAGATTTTGGCATCGCCACCCGAAAGGCGGCCTACAAGAAATACGCCCAGGCCATCCCCGGTGCCTATGCCATCAGCAAGCGGGGAACAGCCCCCTGCAAGGCCACCTGCCCGGCACACGTCAGCATTCAGGGATATATCGCGCTGATCAACCAGGGCAAATACCGGGAAGCTTTAGAGCTGTTCCGGGACGCACACCCGTTTCCGGCCGTCTGCGGCCGGGTCTGTCACCATCCCTGCGAAAGTGCCTGCACCCGAAACGACTATGACGAACCCCTGGCCATCCGGGAACTGCACCGGTTTCTGGCGGACTGGGAAAAGCAGGAAGACGAAAAAATACTGCCCGAAGCCGCTGAAGAAAAACGCAGCGAAAAAGTGGCCGTGATCGGCTCGGGTCCGGCAGGTCTTGCAGCCGCCTCTTTTCTGGCCAGAAAAGGCTACGGGGTCACCATTTATGAAAAACTGCCCGTGGCCGGCGGCATGATGGCTGTGGGCATCCCAGAATACCGCCTTCCCAGAGATATGCTGCAGCGGGAAATCGATATTATCCGTGATCAGGGCGTTGAAATCAAAACCGGGGTCACATTCGGCAAAGACATCACCTTTGACAGTTTGAAAGCAGACGGGTATTCGGCCGTATTCATGGCCATCGGACTCCACAAGGGACGCAGCCTGGGCATTGAAAACGAGGATGCCGAGGGTGTGCTCCAGGGTGTGGATTTCTTAAGGGAAACCGCCCTTGGAAATGACGTGCCCGTGGGCAAGGACGTGCTGGTGATCGGCGGGGGCAACGTGGCCGTTGACGTGGCTTTGACCGCCAAGCGAAAAGGCGCGGAAAACGTCACCATGGTCTGCCTGGAAAAACGCGAGGAAATGCCGGCATGGGAACATGAAATCGAGGAAGCCCTGGAAAGCGATATCAAAATCGTCAATTCCTACGGCCCCAAAAACTTTTTTATCAACAATGAAAACCGGTTTTCCGGCATTGAATTTAAAACCTGTACCAATGTATTTGACCCGGAAGGCCGGTTTAACCCGGAGTTTGACGAAAGCGCCTGCGAGGCCTTTTTCGGAGACACGCTCATTTTGTCCATCGGCCAGGCAACCGATGCCTCGGATCTCGAAGGCCAAAATGTGCCCATGAACGCCCGTGGCCTGGAGGGAGATCCGGTCACGCTTCAGACCACCATGGAATGGGTCTTTTCCGGGGGAGACGCCTTTTACGGCCCCAAGTCAGTGGTTGATGCTGTTGCCTGCGGCAAGGAGGCCGCTGAAAGCATCCACCGCTATATCAACGGCCTGGATCTGCACGAGGGTCGGGAGAAAGAATGGACATATGACAAGCCGGATGTGATCAACGAGCCCCACAAGGATCGCGTACCCGTGCGATGCCTGGACCCGGAGGCCAGGGAGTGCAATTTCCTGGAAGTCTCGTTTGGCTACAATGAACAGGAGGCCCAGGCAGAAGCTGACAGGTGCCTGAAATGCGGCATCTGCTCGGAATGCTATCAATGCGTCAAGGCCTGCCTGGCCGACGCCATCGACCACGAGCAAACCGTACAGGAGCGCGACATCGCGGTTGGCTCCCTTGTTTTGTGCCCGGGAAATGACGTTTTTGATCCTTCGGACCTGGAAGACACCTACAAGTACAAATCCAGTCCCAATGTAATTACCGCCGCCGAGTTCGAGCGGATCCTGTCGGCATCCGGGCCCACCATGGGCCACCTGGTGCGGCCATTGGACCATAAGGAGCCGGAAAAAATCGCCTGGCTCCAGTGCATCGGCTCCCGGGACACCAACCGGTGCGGCAACGGCTACTGCTCGTCTGTCTGCTGCATGTATGCCATCAAGGAAGCCATGATCGCCAAGGACCATGCGGAACACGATCTGGATTGCGCCATTTTCAACATGGATATCCGCACTTTTGGCAAGGATTATGAAAAATACTACATCCGCGCAAAGGACAACGCCGGGGTCAGGTTTGTCAAATCCCGGATTCACACGATCACCGAAATGCCGGAAACCGGCAATCTTCTGCTGCACTACGTGGACGAGGCCGGCAACATCGTGGAAGAAGAATTTGACATGGTGGTGCTTTCCGTTGGCCTCCAGATTCCTCAGTCCACCATGGAAACCGCCAAACGGCTCCAAATTGATCTAAACAAATACAACTTTGCCGAAACCAGCCCGTTTGCCCCGGTTAACACTTCCAGGGACGGCGTGTTTGCCTGCGGCATCTTCCAGGGACCAAAAGACATTCCCACCTCGGTCACAGAAGCCAGTGCTGCGGCCTGTGCCGCCGGCCGGAATCTGACCGAATCCCGAAACACCCTGTTAAAGGAAGTGGTCCGGCCCGATGAAATCGATGTGGAAGGCGAAATTCCCAGAATCGGGGTGTTTGTGTGCGACTGCGGCATCAACATTGCCGGCGTGATCGATGTCCCCCATGTGCGGGAATATGCGGAAAAACTGCCTTATGTGGTCTATTCCGGCGAAAACCTGTTTACCTGCAGCCAGGACGCCCAGGACCAGATGAAGGAAACCATCAAAGAACACAACATCAACCGCGTGGTGGTGTCCTCGTGCACCCCCAAAACCCACGAGCCCATCTTCATGGACACCCTGGAATCGGTGGGATTAAACAAATATCTCTTTGAGATGGCCAATATCCGCAATCAGGATTCCTGGGTGCATGGCGACAATCCGGAAATGGCAACGGAAAAAGCCAAGGAACTGGTGCGCATGGCTGTGGGGCGGGCCGCCTCCCTTCAGCCCCTGCATGAACGCCAGATCCCGGTCACCAAGCGGGCCCTGGTGGTTGGCGGCGGGGTAGCGGGTATGAATGCGGCCCTGGGCATTGCCGACCAGGGCTTTGAAGTGGTGCTGGTTGAAAAGGAAGCCGAACTCGGCGGTCTGGCCAACCGCCTGACCAAAACCATCGAAGGCATGGATGTGGGCGATTACCTCACCGGCCTGGTGGACCAGGTCAGCGCGCACTCCCGGATTGAGGTGATGACCAGTTCCGTGATTGTTGATTTTTCCGGATTTAAGGGCAACTTCACCACCGAGCTGCTTGTGGGCGAAGACATGGTCAGCCGCAAGATCGAACACGGCGTGACCATCATGGCCACCGGCGCCACCGAGTATCAGCCCTCGGAATACCTCTACGGCGAAAACCCCCGGGTGGTCACCCAACTCGAACTCGGAAGCCGGCTGGAGGAAAAAGGCGCTGCAGACAATCTCAACACGGTGGTGATGATCCAGTGCATCGGCTCCAGAAACGAGGAAAATCCCAACTGTTCGCGAATCTGCTGCCAGAGCGCCATTAAAAACGCCATTCACATAAAGAAGCTCAACCCGGAAACCCAAGTCTATATCCTTTACAGAGACATCCGGACATACGGCCTGCTGGAGGACTATTACACCGAAGCCCGGCGGCTGGGAGTGAAATTTTTCCGGTTTGATCCGGAAAATCCGCCGGAGGTTTCCGTTTCCGGAGAACTGGTCAACGTGGTCTTCAACGACCATATCCTGAACCGCAAGGTCAGCGCGGATGCCGATCTGCTGGTACTCAGCGCGGGAATGGAGGCGGCCGACACAGATGAACTCGCCAATATCATGAAGCTGAACCGGACTCCAGAACATTTTTTCACAGAGGCCCATGTCAAACTCCGGCCCGTAGAAATGGACAAAGCAGGCGTTTTTCTGTGCGGAACAGCCCACAGTCCTCAGCTCCTTTCCGAATCCATCGCACAGGCCATGGCCGCAGCATCGCGGGCCACCACCATGCTGACCCAGCCGTATCTGACACTGTCTGCGGTGACTGCACAGGTGGATCCGGAAAAATGCGCATCCTGTCTGATCTGTGTGCGCACCTGCCCCTATGGTGTACCTCATATAAATGAAGAAGGCGTCAGTGAAATTGATGATGCCACTTGTCAGGGCTGCGGCGCCTGTGCCGCGGAATGTCCGGCCAAGGCCATTGAACTGCGCTGGTATGAAGATGATCTTATCATAAGTAAGGTGGACGCTTTACTGGAAGGGGAAGAATCATGACTCAGGAATTTAATCCCAGAATCGTTGCTTTCTGCTGCAACACATGAGGATACGCTGCAGCGGACCTGGCAGGTTCCATGCGACTGACGTATCCAACGAGTTTCCGCATTATCCGGGTGCCGTGCGCCGGCAAGGTGGATGTACAGCACCTGCTCCGGGCGCTTGAAAAAGGCGCTGACGGTGTTTGCATAATTGGATGTATGGAGGGGGAATGCCTTTATAAAACCGGCAACCTGCGCGCCAGAAAACGGGTGGAGCAGGCACAGCAAATCCTCAAAGCTGTGGGCATTGATCCGCAGCGGGCTCTTATGTATAACCTCTCATCCAACGACGGCCCTTTGTTTGCCAAGTATGCCGCAGAAATGGATGAACTAATCCGGAAGATAGGGCCCAGCCCAATGAAGAAAAAAACAAAAACAGCAGCCTGACAATAATCAGGATATATTAAATACTTAAACCTTCTACCAAAGAGGTCTGTAAATGATTGTTGCAGATAAAAAGCCGGTCGAGGAAATCATTGAATATGTGAAGGATTGCAAAAAAATCCTGGTTCTCGGCTGCAATGAATGCGTCACGGTCTGCGAGGCAGGCGGTAAAAAGGAAGTGGGCGTACTGGCCGCCACCCTGCGCATGTACTTTTCCAACCAGGGAGCAGAAGATGTGCAGGTTGACGAGCGCACCCTGGAACGCCAGTGCGATCACGAATACCTGGAAGAAATCCGGGATATTGCGGATCAGTACGATGGCATTGTGTCCATTGCCTGCGGCGTGGGCATCCAGTTCACTGCCGAAAAGTACCACTCCATTCCCGTGTATCCGGGCGTTAACACCTGTTTTCTGGGTGTGACCGAGCAGCGCGGATTGTGGACAGAGCGGTGCCAGGCCTGCGGCCAGTGCATCCTGGCTTATACCGGCGGCATCTGTCCGGTGGCCCGATGTGCCAAGCGCCTGTTTAACGGCCCGTGCGGGGGATCTTCCCAAGGCAAATGCGAGATCAACAAGGAACTCGACTGTGCCTGGCAACTGATCATCGATCGCCTCAAGGCCATCGACCGCATGGATCTTTATGAAAAATTCTTCAATATTAAGGACTGGTCCACTGACCGGGCGGGCGGCCCCAGAAAAGTGGAGAGGGAGGATGTACAAATATGAGCGCGAAGACTCCGAGCAAACTCGAAAAAGTCATGGCTGCCGGTCATTTGGGGGTCACCTCCGAGTGCGGTCCGCCCCGGGGCAGCGACCCCGAGGTCATCAAACACAAAGCCGAACTGCTCAAGGACTGTGTAGACGCCATCAACGTAACAGACAACCAGACCTCTGTTGTGCGCACAAGCAGCCTTGCCACCTGCATTCATTTAAAGCTCATGGGCCTGGAGCCGATTTTGCAGATGGTCACCCGGGACCGCAACCGCATTGCCCTGCAAAGCGATATTCTGGGAGCGGCTTCTTTTGACATCGCCAATGTACTGTGTTTGTCCGGCGATCATCAGAGTTTCGGCGACAATCCCCAGGGACAGAACGTCCATGATCTTGATTCCATGCAATTGCTGTGGACTGTCCGGAAAATGCGCGATGAAGGCACCTTCCTTGGCGGAGATGAGATCAAGCGGCCCCCGAAAATGTTTGTGGGCGCTGCGGCCAACCCCTTTGCCGATCCATTTGAAATCCGGGTTCCCCGGCTGGCCAAAAAAATCGAGGCCGGTGCCGAGTTTATCCAGACCCAGTGCATTTACAACCTGGAAAAGTTCGAGGAATGGATCCGCCTGGCAGAAGACCGGGGATTGACGGAAAAATGCTATATCATGGCCGGTGTCACCCCTTTTAAATCCGCGGGTATGGCCAAGTACATGAAAAACCGGGTGCCGGGAATGGATGTGCCCGATGACGTGGTCAAGCGCATGGCCGATACCCCCAAGGGCAGCCAGGCAGAAGAAGGCATCAACATCTGCGTGGAAACCATTCAGCGGCTAAAAGAGCTCAAAGGCGTGAGCGGCTTTCATATCATGGCCATTGAATGGGAGGAAAAAGTCCCTGAAATTGTTGAGCGCGCTGGATTGATGCCCCGCCCTGAAACAGACTGATTGCAGATCTTCTTTTTTCTCCTGCAGCAAACCGCTCCGGCAGATACCGGAGCGGTTTTTTTTTTGATCAAACCCGGCAAAAGGTGTTATAGACACAAGTCAAACCTGTAACCGGAACCGGATTAACATCAAAAGTGAACACACGAAGCCTGAAAATCGCCATTGCCGCCTATGATAGGGTCTGGCAACTGGCCATACCAACCCTGCGTCTCAATGCCCGGCTCAGGGACGGATATGCCCGGCGCCGGCTCAAAACCCCTCTACCCCCCGCCGACCTGTGGATCCAGGCCGCCTCTGCCGGTGAGGCTTATCTGGCCTGCGCCATTGCCGAGGGACTTCGGACATCCGGGCTGCGGCCGCAAATACTGGTGACCACCAATACCCGGCAGGGCATGGAGATCCTTGAAAAACATGCGGGCAAAAGTCAGGGCAAAAACGGCAAACCCGATCTGATGTGCCGCTGGTTTCCCTTTGACCGGCCGGAAATCATGGAAAAGGCCGTGCGCCAGGTCAGCCCGAAACTCGTGGTGCTGCTGGAAACCGAAATCTGGCCCGGGCTTTTGCATTCCCTGAAAAAAAGGGGCTGTCCGGCTGTGATCGTCAACGGCCGAATGACAGAAAAAAGCCTTAGCCGATACATCCGCCTGCGCCGCCTGCTCTATGCCCTGGGTCCCGAACAGGTGCTTGCCATATCGGGTGCAGATGCCGCCCGGTTTGCGAAATTGTTCGGAAGCCGCATTGTCACCCGGATGTCCAATATCAAGTTCGACCGACTACAGGTTGGCAAAGAAACGGCAGAAAGCAGTACGTTATCCAACCTGCTGCCGCCGGAGGGCAAATTTCTTGTCCTCGGCTCCATCCGCCAGCCCGAGGAACAGCAGGTCCTGGAGATGATTCAACAGATCCGAACGGCCAACTCCGATCTGACCATCGGCCTGTTTCCCCGACACATGCACCGGATCGACTTCTGGAAGTCCGCCCTTTCCCGAATAAAGGCCAAATGGGCCCTGAGATCGGATTTAAAAGAACCCGCCGAGCCCGGCCATATCCTGCTGTGGGACACCTTTGGTGAACTTTCGGATGGCTACAGCGCCGCAGATGCAGTGTTTGTGGGCGGCAGCATAGCGCCCCTGGGCGGTCAGAATTTTCTGGAACCCCTGGTTCACGGTGTGCAGCCGGTTATCGGGCCGCACTGGGACAATTTCTTTTGGGTGGGGGAAAGCATTTTCCGTCAGGGCCTGGTCTTTAAGGAGATCAACTGGCAGAAGGTCTCAGCCCGGCTGTTGCGTCAGCTTGAAACCCGGCCTGACCGCCGTGAAATCAAACACCAGGCCCGGCAGTATATCCAAAGCCGGCAGGGTGGCACATCCCAGGCCTGCCAAACCATTGGTGCCCATCTGAAACCCCACAACTCAGGGAAAAAATCATGAATTTATCCCCTCCCGTGGAATGCTGCGGCGTAATTCCGGCGCGATACGCCTCCACCCGGTTTCCGGGAAAGCCTTTGGCGCAAATCCGGGGAAAGCCCATGTTCTGGCATGTATATGCGCGGGCCCGGCAATGCCCGGAATTGCAGCATGTGGTGGTTGCCACAGACGATGAAAGAATTTTCAGTGCTGCAAAAGCCCTGGATGTGCCCGTGGTGATGACCCGGGATGATCATCAAAGCGGCACGGATCGGGTTCATGAGGCTGCAGACCGGATTGGAATCCGTAATAACGGGGTTGTGGTCAATATCCAGGGCGACGAACCCCTGCTGGATCCGGACATGCTGTCCGCGCTGATCCGGCCGTTTGCAGACCCGGAAATGGCGGTCACCACCCTTGTCCATTTCCTGGAACCTGAAGCCGCGCAAAACCCGGACCGGGTCAAGGCCGCTTTTGCTCCCAACGGGCGGGCATTGTATTTTTCCCGCGCGCCCATCCCCCATCCCAGAAATGCACAAAGCGCCGCCTATTTCTGTCATATCGGCCTGTACGGATTTCGCAAATCCGCGCTGGATCAATTTGTCAGTTTGCCGCCGGGCCGGCTGGAGCAAATTGAAAAACTGGAACAATTAAGACTTCTGGAAAACAGCATTCCCATTCACGTGGAAATCACCCATGGAAAAAGCCTCAGCGTGGACAGCCCCGGGGATCTGGAGAAAGTCATTGCCGAATTCAATCAATTGTAAACATTTAACAAACCGGGACGCCAAGTCCCTGGAAAGGTTTTCTCATGAGCAACACCGTATTTGACCGGATCAATGAATTGTTTAACGACCGAAAGGCCCGGAAAACGTTTTTGAAACTGCGCTTTCCCCTCATGGCGGTCTTGTTTGTGCTCATGCTGCCCCTGCTGGAAAAACAATGGTTTCTGCCGGGCCTGATCGTCTCTGTTGCCGGAGAAATGCTGCAGCTGTGGTGTTTTGCCACCATTAAAACCAAAAAGCAGCTGACCACGGGCGGGCCCTATATGTTTGTCCGCAATCCCATGTATCTCGGCCGCTTCTTTCTTATTTTCGGCATCTTGATGGCAACCGGCAGCCTTTTGATCCTGATTGCCTACTCGGTTATCTATTACTTTTACATGGTCAACCGGGTCAACCGGGAAGAACAGCTGCTGGCCGGGCTTTTCGGCCAGGATTATCAGCAGTACCAGCGCGATGTCCGGCCCTATCTGCCCACCTTCAACAAGCGGTTTGACGCATCCCGGCTTTTTGTTTTTGACCGCAGAAGCTTTGCCGACAACCACGGGGTGCGCAACCTCACAGCCGTGGGCATCTGCTGGCTCATTGTCCTGTTTTTCACGTTTGTCCGCCCCCTTTAGCGCCGGCGTTTTTTCATGTGCTCCAGGGGATAGCCCTTAAACACCCAGATAAAACGCCTGCGCTCAATGGCCTGCAATCTGGATAGACGAGAGGCATCCATCAAGTCAGGCCTCAGCTTGTACCAGGTTTTATAAACCCCGGACAGGTCGATTTGCTTGAGCATGCGCCCCAGTGCAGGGGGCATGTGACGCACATCCAGGCTGGACTGGAAATCAAGCAGCGCCGGCCGGCCGTCTGAGCGGAGCATGATATTTCGCCGGTTCCGGATGTCGAGATGCACCATTTTGCGCTGGTGCATCCGGCGGACCAGGTGTTCCAGGTCTGAAAAAAAATTGGACGGAATCTCCTCAGTCCGCACATGGCGAAGGGTTGTACCGTTCACGTACCGATATCCCAGGGCTTGGCCATCGCGGAGAAACGGCTTTTCGGGGATGCCGTCAATGCCCTGGAGGCGGACCAGGGCCCGGTATTCGCGCATTACCATCCACCGTCCCCAGGTTCCGGATACCAGCGGCGGGCATCCGGAAAAATCCTTGACCACCCATTTGCTGCCCTGCGCGGAAAAGCAGAACAAATCGGCATTTGCCCATCTGCCTTTTGACAGCAATTCCAACTGTTGCTCATCTGTTTCAAATATAGGACTTCGCTGCTTCATGATCTGCTTTCCAATTTTGTTTCCAGCAGCTTATGACGCAGCAGCGCAACAAACCCGGACTCGTCATTGTTTAAAAACCGCATTTCCACACCCATTACCACCAGGGGAATCCCTGCGGGCAGCCGGCCGGCAATGCGTACAAAATCCTTTTCCGTGGTCATCAGGCAGTCTGCGGACTCAGAGATGGCCTTTTGTTCAATTTTCTCCAGATCCCTGGTGGAATAGCAATAATGATCCGGATACTCTGCAAAACCCGCCAATGAACCAACATATCCCGAGAGCATGTTTAAAAACTCCTGATTTCTTGCGATTCCGGAAAAAGCAAAAACCCGGGCGGCACCCAGGAAGGACAAATCCTCAGAATATCCTCCTGAAATCTCCTCCCCCAAACAGTCGGCCTGCCCATAAATACCGGACAAAAACGGCACATGGTCGGCACGGAACACAGGGACATGCCCGGAAATCATCTGCGGCAAACTTTCCCGGGCCTCCCGGCTTTGGCTGCGGGTTAAAATCACGGCATCTGCTCGCTTAAGCCCGGATGCCGGTTCCCTGAGGCTCCCCCGGGGCAGAACATGGCGGTTTCCCAGCGGATGGGCGGCATCAAGCAGCACCAGATCCAAGTCCCGGTGCAGCCGCCGGTGCTGGAAAGCGTCATCTAAAACAATCACATCCGAATCAAAAGCCGCCACGGCCCGCATGCCGCTTTGAAACCGATCCCTGCCCACCAGCACCGGCACTCGCTTTAAAACACTGGCCATCATAAATGGCTCGTCTCCGGCTGCGGCACAATCAGCAAACAAATGATATCCATCAGTGACGACAGCTCCGGCTTTTTCCGCCTTACCCCGGTATCCCCGGCTGATCACAGCGGGCCGGTAGCCCATCTGCCGCATCAGCCGCGCCATGTACAGGGCCATGGGGGTTTTGCCCGTGCCACCGGCCGTGATATTGCCAATGGATACAACCGGACACGGCAGGCGGCGAACCGATAAAAGCCCCTTGTCAAAGCCGCTGTTGCGAAGCCTTACAGCCCCGCTGTAAATCCTTGAGGCCGCATAAAGCACCCGGCTCAACGCATCCGGATTGCTGTGACGGCAATCGGTTCTCACAGCATCGGCCTTGTGTTTTAATTTTTCAAACATGTTCTTCTGCAATTGCCCGCATCTACTCCAGATTCAACAACATCACAGCCGTGGCCAGGCCAAACATTGCATTGGCACACCAGGGCGCAAGCCACGCCGGCAGCATTCCGCCATAACCCAGCGACAGGCAGAAGCTGTAAACTGACCAGTATACAAAGGCAATGACAATGCCGTATGCAAAACTCACTGCCATGCCGTCACGGGTCGTGCCGCCCAGGGCAACGGCCGCTCCCATCAAACTCATCACCAGGCATACAAGGGGGAAAGCGGTCTTGGCATGAAAATCAACCCGGTAACGGGTGGCGTCATAGCCTTCGGACTCGGCCTTTTGGAGATATCGTCCCAGGGCGATAAAATTCATCTCCCCGGACTCACGGGCCACCCTTTTGAAATCTTTAGGGGAAAACGCCAGATCCAACTGTTTTTGCTCGTACTGCCGGACCTGCGACGGGCCCCTGGATTCAAAGCCCCCGCCATCGGCCGCACCACCTCTAAAGGATTGCTCCATGCCGCCTGTCAGTTCCCAGTGGCCCTGATCATACCGGGCAGACAAAGCATCTATCCGCCGCACCAGATTAAACTCACGGTCCAGAAAGTAAATGGTCATCCCGGAATATGTTTCATCGCCGGGACGATAGTATTTCACATGCACAATGTTTTGCCCTGAACGGATCCAGATATTTTCCCGGGGCACCGTTCGGGGTGTCTCATCGCCGGCTTCGGCAATCCGGTTGGCTTCTGAAACGCTGATGGGCACCACCACCTCGGAGAACATAAACAAGAACACCGATACCAAAGCACCCATGGCCGCAACCGGCACCAGAAGGTAAAACACGCTGATGCCGCTGCTTTTCAAGGCAATGATTTCATTGTTTTTGTTCATCAGGCCAAAAATGATCAAGACGGTCAGCAACACCCCCACGGGAGTGATCTGGGATATGATCAAGGGGATTTTGAGCAGGAAAAAAAACGCAATTTCCGCCACCGGCACCTGATCTTCAATAAAATTGTCGATTCGTCCCAGAAAATCAACTGACAGGTAAATGGCCACCACCATGACCAGGACCATGGAAAAATATCGCACAAAAGCAGCGGTAATATATCGATGGATAATGCTCATGGCTTTGTCCTGCCCGCCAAAAACCCCCGGATTCGGCCCACTGCGAAAGCAAACCCGGACTGCAGCCCAACCGGCTCATCTTTTGCTGTCTTCACCAGCATATAAAGACCCAGGACTCCCATGATCCCGTTTGGCGCCCATAAGCCTATCGCCGGGTGAAACCGGCCGCTTTCACCAAGCACTGTGCCGGCTGACAAAAGCAGATAATAGAGCAGAAAGCAGAGCAGACCCATTCCCAGGCCGGCTGACTTCCTTGCCGACACGGACATGACCCCAAGCGGCAGGGCCAGAAGCCCCATGGCAATGCAGGCAAAAGGGATGGAAAATTTCCGGTGCAGTTCCAGAAGAACCGAATAATAACGTTTATCCCGGTTTTCTGCAGTTTTTATATATTCGCGCAGTTCGGAAAAACACATTTCCTTCTCATCTTTGCGCCTTGATCCCATATTCGTACCAGACCCGGCGATATCCAGCCGGATATCATAGGTCTTGAAATTCGTGGCATGCGCCCCGCCCCGTCCGGGTTCAACCTGGCTGATGACGCCGTCATAAAGGCGGATCACAAACGTATAGTCATCGTTTCCCTTCAGCAGATCGCCTTTGGGGGCGATGATGGTACTGCTGGTCTGGCTTTGCCGGCTGTCCTGGATCAATACATCATTGAGTTCACGGGTCTTCATATCCACATTATTGACATAAAAAGTCAAACCGGCAAAATCGTCGTTAAAACGACCTTCGCTCATTCCAATGTTGAAATTGGAGCGCACCACTTCCATGGCTGTTTTTTCATAAGCGGATTTGCCCCAGGGCATGCCCCAGCCAGCCATGGCCACAGTAATCAAAAAACCACAAGCCGCAAACAAGAGCACCGGCGGAATCAGGCCATAGAGGCTGACTCCGCCGGCCTTGAGGGCAACAATCTCATTGTCGGCCGACATTCGTAAAAACGTCAGCAAAATGCTCATCATCACGGACATGGGAATGATATAGACGAGAAAGTAAGGCATGGAATAAACAATCATCAGGAAAAACACGGACAGATTCACCTGGTAGTTGACAATCATGTCCGTAATATCAAGAATCTCGCTCATCAAAAAAATAAACATGAAAAACACGAGATTGATCACAAAGGGCGGGATCAGTTCCTTGAAAATATACCGGTTGACAAGGGTGTATGGCTTCATGGGATGATGAATTCCATGTGTTTACCGGGATGCGGGATTTTTTTGCCCGGCTGTGTCAACCGGGTCGGAAAACTGCTGATAATAAAACCGGGAATATTCACCCTTTTGCTTCAACAAATCTGCATGCGTGCCCTGCTCCGCGATCCGGCCGCCGGAAAGCACGATGATGCGGTCTGCACCCATGATGGTTGACAGCCGGTGGGCGATCACAAAAGAGGTGCGCCCCTGCATAAGATTTTCCAGGGCTTTCTGCACCAGATGCTCGGCCTCTGAATCCAGGGCCGAGGTGGCCTCGTCAAGGATCAATATCGGCGCATCCTTTAAAAGAGCCCGGGCAATGCATATGCGCTGCTTTTCCCCCCCTGAAAGCCGGCTTCCCAGTTCCCCGATCACTGTATCCATTGCCTTTGGCAGCTTGTTTATAAAATCGGCGATATAGGCGGCTTTGGCCGCCTCCCACACTTGCGCCGCAGTGGCATCAGGGCTACCGTAGGCAATGTTTCGGCCAAGGGTGTCGTTAAACAAAATCGGTTCCTGGGTGACCAGGCCAATGCGGCTGCGCAGGTCTGCCACAGCCAACTGACGGACATCTGTGCCGTCAATTTTCACGCTGCCGGCCGTGACATCATAAAATCTTGGAATCAGGTTGACCAGGGAGGTTTTTCCCCCGCCGCTGGTGCCAACGATTCCCAGGCGCTCACCAGGACGGACCTCCAGGCAAATGTCTTTTAAAACGGTTTCATCCGGGCTATAGCCGAAAGACACGTTTGCAAAGGCCACCCTGTGAGGCGGTTTCGGCAGGGCAACAGGCTCGGCCGGATCCGTGATATCCACTTCCGTCTCAAGGACGTCAAATATCCGATCTGCGGCAGCCAGCCCCTGCTGCACGGCATTGTTTAACCGGGTCAGTTTTTTTACAGGGGCGTACAAAAGCATCAGCGCGGTCATAAATGAGAAAAACGTGCCCGGGGTCATTTGCTCATTGATCACCGCGTATCCGCCGTACCAGATCACCACTGCCACACCGACGCCCCCTAAAACCTCCATGACCGGCGAGGTCAGGGCCTTGGTCCGGAACGTTTTGACCTCGTAGCGAAAAAGCGTGCGATTTTTTTCAAAAAACCGGGATTTTTCCTCTGCCTCCGTGCCAAAGGCCTTGACGATCTTGTTGCCCGCAAAGGTTTCGTGCAGAAAGGCGTTCAAATCCGCCATGGATTCCTGGCTCCTGGTGCTAAACCGCCGGATCCGGCGGCCGAATTCGGCAATGGGGAAAAAGGCCACGGGCAAAACAATAAGTGCAATCAGGGCAAGCTTCCAGCTTTGGTAGAAAATCACGAAGATCAGGCCGAAAATGGTAAACACGTCTCTTAACGCGCCGGTGACCGCATTGGATACCATGGCCTTGATAATATTGACATCATTGGTGATCCGGCTCATCAGCACCCCGGTTTTTTCCTTTTGAAAAAACATCAGGGGCAGGTCGGATATCTTGTCGTAAAGACTGTCCCGCAGCTGACGGATGATGCTTTCGCCCACGTAGTGCATCAGAAACTCCTGGCCGTACATGGCCGCAGCCCTCAGCAGGTAAAGCACAATCAGGGCAATGGGAATGATCATCAGCATGGTCTCATCTTTTTCCATGAAGATATCATCGAGCATGGGCTTGACGAGAAACGCTGTGGTTGAAGTGGTTGCCGCAACCACAAGCATGCACACCATGGCCATGGCCAGTTGGGGCCAGCTTCCCCGGATATATCCTATCAGCCGGTGGTGCCGGCTGCGCAGGGGCAGTTTGGAAATAATGGGGGGTGTCATAAAGAATTTAAACCCTTCCGGCCGGCGTTGCCGCCGTTTTTCGATAAATCAGGGAAAGGGCAATGTTTGCCGCCTTTTCCGACGCCCCGGGCTCGCCCAGCATGGCGCGCACGGTTTTGAGCCGGCGGCGCAGAGCCAAAAGCGCGGACCTGTCAGAAAGCAAATCCCGCACCGTACGGGCAATGGTTCCCGGATTGGCATCCTGCTGAATCAACTCGGGAACCACCCGCTGGCCGGCAATAATGTTGGCAAGACCAATATGATCGACTTTCACCAGCATTTTGCCCAGCATGTAGCTTAAATTGGAAATCCGGTACATGATGACCATCGGGACCCCGAAAATAGCGGCTTCCAGGGTGACGGTTCCCGAGGCGGCCACCACCAGTGTGCATTGCTCCAATACTCCTGCAATTTCTCCGGATTGCAGCTTCATATCAATCCGATCCCGCCAGGGCTGTATCCAGTCTTCCAGCCACAGGGGATCAATACCCGGGGCAACCGAGACTATGAATTCAACACCTGGCAGATCTTCTGCCAGCCGGCCTGCTGCAGCAAGCATAACTGGTAAATTTCGACGGATTTCGCTTTTGCGGGAGCCGGCAAGCAGACCCACCACCGTGGCAGCTTCGGGCGCCGACTCCTGCCCGGAGTTGTTGGCCGGTTCCTGCCAATGCTTCTGCCCATAATGATCCAGAAGCGGATGACCCACAAAGGTTACCGGAACCTGCCAAGTCCGGTAAAAATCCGCTTCAAAGGGTAGAATCACAGCCATGTGATCCACCCGGCGCTTGATTTTTTTGACCCTGGAACGCCGCCAGGCCCAGATCTGCGGGCTAATGTAATAAAACACTTTTATGCCGTGCTTTTTGGCAAATCCGGCCATGTGCAGGTTAAAATCGGGAAAATCGATCAGGATCAGAAGATCCGGCATCCGCCGCAGCATCTCCCGCTTGACGCGCCCGGCTTCGCGCAGCACCACGGGCAGTGCGGAAAACACCTCGGTAATACCCACCACCGAGAGCTGTCCGGCGTCCACGAGAATCTCCACGCCAGCGGCCTGCATCTGCGGACCGCCGATACCGCAGACATGCAGATCCGGCTCCTTTTTTGCCATCTCGGCCACCAGCCGGGCTCCGTGATGGTCCCCCGAGGTTTCGCCGGCGATGATCATGACCTGTTTTCCGGTCAAATCCTGTGTTTTCATGAACCCGATCCCCTGACCCGGGCCATGGCGTCATTGATCTGACCGGTGATATCCACGGCCACTTTCAGGGCATCCCGTCCCATTCGACCTGAAACCTCGGGCTCGCCCCGCCGGGCCACGACATCCACAAAAGAGCCGATTTCATCGGCCAGGGCATCGGCTGCGGCAAATGACTGCTGCTCCATCATCATGCCGGGCACCGGGCACTGCTCTTCACCGGAGCCGGGCCGGATATGGGTGATGGCGCGATTGGCAAAATCAATGGAAAAATAGCCGTCAGGCTGAAAAATCCGGATTTTTCGCTCATTTTTGTTGGCAATCCGGCTTGCAGTAACATTGGCCACGGCGTTGTTGTCAAATTCAATATGGGCATGGGCGATATCAACCTGATCAGTGACCACGGATGCGCCCAGGGCATGGCAATAGCGGATATTCGCTTTAACAAAATTAAAAATCAGATCAATGTCATGGATCATCAAATCATGGACAACGCTGACATCCGTACCCCTGGGCTGATAAAGGCTGAGCCGCTCGCACTGGAAAAACAAGGGGCGCACCACCTGATTTCGCACAGCCACCACCGCAGGGTTAAAGCGTTCCAGGTGTCCCACCTGAATAATGCACGCTTTTTTTTCAGCCAGGGCAATGAGTTCATCGGCTTCGGCCACCGTGCGGGTGATGGGCTTTTCAATGAGCACATCAACACCCTGGTTTAAAAAGTCCTTGGCAATTTCATGATGCAGATGCGTGGGCACGGCAATGCTGACAGCATCCACCTGACCGAAAAGCTGCCGGTAATCGGCAAACGCCCGGGTACCGGTTTTTTCGGCCACTGTTTGGGCCTGAGCTGGATCCGTATCCACAACACCGGCCAGGTCAACACCTGGATGATTGCCGTATTTCTCCGCATGAAACTTGCCAAGATAGCCAACGCCCACAACTGCGGCACGGATTTTTTGCTCCGGATTCATTTTTGACACACTCGTAAAAAGTCGATTTTCAGATGGCGCCGTAAAAAGTTCAAGATCAAGGCTTGCGCGATTTCGAAGAATGCAGCGTACTTATCCGTACGTGAAATTCTGAGAAATCGCGCGTAACGCAGATATTGGACTTTTTACGGTGCCATCATTTTTATTGTTCAGCCTTGTTTTTTTTGAGATTGTTCCTGCATATCCGCAAGGGCTTCGATGGATATCCCGTATTGGTCCGCCAGTTTTACCATTTCCTCCCTGTCAAACACAAGCGAGCGGCCGGCTTCCACTATCAGCACCCGGCCCCCGCATTCATGCATGATTTCAATGGTCCGGGCGCCGACTGCCGGCACGTCAAAACGAAAATCCTGGATCGGCTTGCAGACCTTGACCACAACAGCATTGCCCCGTCCCAGCCCGCCGCCCCTTTTGATTGTGGCATCGGTTCCGTCTATGGCCTCCACGGCCAGCACTGAACCGTTTTCCACAACAACGCACTGACCGATATCCAAAGCGCCAATGGCCTTGGCCTTTTGCCAGCCAAGGAGGATATCGCTGCGCTCTTTTTTGGATGGTTTTTTCCGGGTCCAGCATCCGGGACGGGCCAGCAGTTCAGGCAACAGAAAAGTCGATGACCGGACAATGATGCCCTCTTTTTCCAAAAACCTGGCAAAGGCCCGCAAAAGCCTGTCATCATGGGTGTCCTTGCGCACCGCTGCCAGCAGGGAAAGGGCCTTGATGTCCGGGCGGATTTCAGAAGCGGCCCGCGGTTTTTGGATGGCTCCCACCATGACCGCTGACTGCACCCCGTGTTTGCGAAAAAAACGGGTTAAACGACCCACCTGGCCCAGGTGCAGAACCTCCATGGCGGCCACATGCCCGGCCAGTGCCGGGTCGGTCTCATGGTGGAAGGCGGCTGCAAAAACTTCGTAGCCCCGGGCGGCGGCCTTTTTTGCAAACAAAATCGGAAAGGGGCCGCTGCCAGCGATCAATCCGATTCGGTTTTCCGCCAGTGTCATAAATGGTTTTCCGCTTGATTGCCTTACCGGGTGATTCCCCGTTGGGTATTGCGTATGAAATCAACCAGGTTAAGCACTTCCGGCGTATTTTCCACCTCGGCCAGCACACGCTCCACAGCCTCGTTGACAGTCAGCCCGATACGGAAAATAATGCGGTAGGCTTTTTTGAGCTGGGCAATGCAGTGCTCGGAGAACTGATGGCGCTGTAGCCCCACCTTGTTTAATCCATGAAGGTTTGCCCGGTCGCCTGCTGCAATCAAATACGGCGGGATATCCTTGACAACGGCGGATTTACCGCCGATATAGGAATACTCGCCAAGGCGGACAAACTGGTGAACCGCCACAAGACCGCCAATGGTAACGTGATCGCCGACAATCACGTGGCCGGCAAGAGTGGCGTTATTGGCCATAATCACGCCTCTGCCGGTAATGCAGTCATGGGCCACATGGGTGTAGGCCATTAAGAAATTGTCCTCCCCGATACGCGTGACCCCGCCGCCGAATTCCGTGCCCCGGTTTAAAGTGACAAATTCCCTTATAATGGTGTTGCGCCCGATTTTCAGATAGGTCTGCTCCCCTTTGAACCGGATGGCCTGGGGAACGGCCCCGATTGAGGCATACTGGTAAACCTGGCAGTCCGGCCCAATGTCCACATACGAATCAATGGTCACATGAGAACCGATCCAGGTCCCTGAGGCAATGGAAACATTGGCCCGGATAATCGAATAAGGGCCGATTTCTACATCTTCGTCGATTTCTGCTTCAGGGTCAATAATTGCAGTGGGATGAATCATATTTTTCCACAACTCCGGGTTTGACTAATTGTTATCTTCGGCTTCATTGCCGGCCATTGCTTTTTCCAAGCTTTCCAGGCGACGCTGCATCGCTGTGACCTGCCTTTTCATCTCCGGCAGCCGTCCCAGGGCCTGCTGGACCCGCAGCCACTGGCTGTGGGGCATTTCCGGGGTGCCGGAAACGGTTTTTCCGGGCGCCACGTCCCTGGCCACACCCGCCTGGGGACCGATTACCGCCTTGTCGCCGATTGTCAAATGCCCGCCGATACCGGCCTGGCCCGCTATAATGACGTTTCTGCCCACCTTGGTACTTCCGGCGATTCCCACCAGGGCCACAATGATGGTATGCTCGCCGATTGTGACATTATGGGCGATATGCACATGATTGTCCGTCTTGACGCCCTGCCGGATCCATGTCCGGCCAAATGTGGCCCGGTCAATGGTATTGGATGCACCAAGCTCCACATCATCATCGATCTGAACAATTCCGGTCTGCGGGATTTTCACGTGCTGTCCCTGTTCATCAGGGGTATAGCCGAATCCATCCGCGCCGATCACCGATGCCGCCCCTACAATCACCCGGCTGCCGAGCACGCAATTTTCCAGGATGGAAACATTGGCCAGAATATGCGTATCATCGCCGATGCAAACTCCGTCACCGATAAACACGTTCGGATGGATCACCACGCGCTCGCCGAGGGTCACATTGTTGCCGATAAAGGCAAGAGGCGCCACAGCCGTATCCCGGCCGGCAACAAAATCAACCCCGATGACGGCCTTTTGGCTGATACCTGAAAAGCAAGGCGTTTGCGGATAAAAATACTGCATGATCCGGGCAAAGGCGAGCCTGGGATTGTCCGATAAAATCAGATTTGCCGAAGCCGGCCCGGAAAAACTGCGCGGCACGATCACCGCACCCGCACGGCTGTCTTTGACCCGGCTGCACAGCCGGGCATTATCTGCAAAGGTCACAGCCCCGGGACCTGCCTGGTCAAATGGCACAGCGCATGTGACCGTGGTGCCGGCATCGCCGTGGATATCCTCAGTGCGGGCTGAAATGATTTCCGCCAGCTCTGCAAGGGTTAGGGAACTCATCTGCCGGCTCTCCGCTGACGGGACAACCCTTCGGCCGCCGGACGGCCGCGGATTTGTTTATGCAGGATTTCGCTCATTGTACTTACGGATAATCTTATCGGTCATGTCAATTGCACTGGGATAATAAACCGCCGCATTTTTTTCAATAATGAGCAGATAGCCTTCCTTTTTCCCGATTTGCTCGGCCAGTGCCAGGATCTCGTCACGAAGCGCTCCCACCTTTTTGGACTGCATCTGCCGGAACTCGTTTTCATATTCTCTTTGCCTGGACTGGAGGTCATATTTTTTAATCTCCAGTTCCCGCTGTTTTTGCTGGCGTTTTTCCTTGCTCATCACCATCGCGTCCCGGGAAAGCTGCTTGTCGAGCTCCTCGATCTCCTTTGCCATCTCCTGAAGTTCGGATTCCATTTGACGGCCCTTTTTCTGGATCTCTTCCTGGACCTTCTGGCCGGCTTCAGATTCGCTGATCACCTTCTGAAAGTCAATCACTCCGATTTTGGCCACATCTGCCGCGCCTGCCGGTCCGGCGGCAAGAAACAGACACGCCAGCATCGAAATTGCAAGTATTTGTATTGCCTTCATTGGTCCCCCTTTAATTCTTATATCCATCCACAATCATCCACGCTTTAACATTGATGGCACCGTAAAAAATCCAATATCTGCGTTACGCGCATTTTCTCAAAATTTCACGTACGGCTAACTACGCTGCATTCTTCAAAATTGCGCAAGCCTTGATCTTGAACTGTTTACGGCACCATCTAAAATCATACTTTTTACGATTCCATCAACATTGAACATTGAACCTTCTAGAACGCCCCTCCCATGGAAAACTCCCAGCGTCCGGAGTCTTCTATATATTCTCCCTGCTCATTTTTCCGCCGGTCAAGCACGTAGCCGCGTTCCAGCCGGATGGGCCCAAGGGGCGAATACCAGCGGATGCCGAATCCCGCACTTTCACGCAATTCGCCCAGATCCACGGATTCATCCTCGCCGTATACATTACCTGTATCATAAAACAGCACTCCTGTTAAACCCGCATCTTTGAGCAGGGGAAATATAAATTCCACGTTAAATTGCACAAACTTTTCACCGCCGATCCGGTTGCCATTCTCATCAAAGGCGCTGACATCCCGCCAGTCAAACCCGCGCAGGGAATTGATCCCGCCCAGATAAAATTTTTCATAATCCGGCAGCAGTTTATCGCCGGTCTCTTTGACGTATCCGCCTTCGGCATGGAGAAATCCAACGGTGTCCCAAAACAGGGGAAAATATTTGCCGGCCTCAGCCGTGGATTTGACAAAACCCACGTTTCCGCCCAGACCCGCATATTCCACGCTTAACGAATGGCGGGCCCCTTCAGTGGGGTTGATGATCCGGTCCCGTGAGTCATAAACCACACTGGCGGTCACGCTGCTTGTGGTATACCGACCTTCGTCAATGGTATTTCTGAAATCTTCGAGGATATCGTCGACCTCGCTGACATCATAACCATAGGACAAATAACCCCGCACGTCATCATAGAGGGGATAGCCGAAGCGAAGTCTGCCGCCCTTGCTGTCAAGCTCATAGTCATCATAGTCCCGCTCCCAGTTATAGGCTTCGGCAGAGGCAGACAACGGAATGTCAAAAAGCCAGGGCTCGGTAAACCGGAACCGGAAATGCTGGGATTCGCTTCCGGTCTGCAGCTGCAGTTCAATTTTCTGCCCCTTGCCCAGAAAATTGCGTTCGGAAATCGATCCCATGATGTAGAGCTTGTCAATGGCGCTGTAGCCCGCCCCGAAGCTGAAACTGCCAGTGGCTTTTTCCGTAACGTCAATGTTTAATCGCATCCGGTCTTCAGAGGAACCCTCAAGGGTCTGAACATTGACATCCTCGAAATAATCCAGGCGATGAAGATTGCGCACAGAGCGTTTTAAATCGCTTGCGCTGTATTTTTCCTGTTCGTGGACTTCCAGTTCCCGACGAATGACCTTGTCCCGGGTTTTGGTGTTGCCCTCAATGACAATTTTTTCAAAATATACCGGTTCATTTTTCTGCATCCGGAAAACGATATCCATGACATTTTCTTCCGAACGGGGATTCATGCCCGGCCGCACATCAGCCCGGGCGTAGCCTTCATCAGCATAGATATCAGTGAGGCGGACCACGTCATTTTGCAGCACCTGGCGGTTGTAATACGGCTCCTGATCAATGGAGACGCTTTGGGATAGCTCTCCGGCCGGTTTAAGCAAATCCCCTTCAAAACGGACATCCCCGACTTTAAATCTGGGTCCTTCATGGATTTTCATGGTCACGTAAATCCAGTCGCCCTCGTATTTTACCACCGGTTCCCCAACCCGGGCACGGGCATAGCCGTTGTTCTGGTAATGGGCCTCGAGCCGGGCAGCATCCTGCTCAAGCTTCTGCATATCCAGATCCCCGGAGGAGGTCAGCCAGGAGAAGAAACCCTTTTCAGAGGTTTTCATTATTTTCTTAAGCTGTTTATCCGAATAATCCTGGTTGCCCTCGATCCGGATCTCTTTGATCCGTACCTTTTTGCCCTCTTCGATGACAAACTCCAGGTCAGCCTGATTGTGGTCAAGCTCCTTGATGTTGTAATCCACCTGCGCGTTGTGGTAATTTTTTTCTTCATAAAAGGCCTCAATGGCCTTAATATTTCGCTTGATCCGATAAATATTGAGAATGGCGCCTGTAGAAATATCGATCTGTTCACGAATTTCCTCATCATCAAAAAAGCGGTTTCCCGACAGGGTGATGTTTCGCAGGGTGGGTTTTTCCTTGACCGTAAAAACGACAACATTGCCGTCTTCCTGCTGCTCTGCGGCCACACGCACATCATCGAAATATCCCATGCGATAAATGGCCTCCAGATCCTCGGAGAGCCGGCTTTCATCATAGACGTCACCCGCCTGGGTACTAATGGCCCTGAGTATGGCATCATCTTCAATCCGCTGATTGCCCTCAACTTTTACCTGCTGCACCACTGTCTCTGCTTCCGCCGGCACAATCATGGCCGTCAGGATGCAAAGCAAAACAACCGCTGTCCAGATTCCTGTTCGCATGGTTTTATTATCCCGTCTTTTCCGGCTTATTCGATTGACTCAAGCCTGCCGCTGACAATCTGCATTCTGCGCTGCATCATTTCTGCAAGTGCGGCGCTGTGCGTGACAACAATCATGGCCATTCCCATTTCCCGGTTCAACTCCACCAGAAATTCATGCACCTGAGCACTGTTTTTCCGGTCCAGGTTGCCGGTGGGTTCGTCGGCCAGCAGGATATCCGGGTTTAACACCAGGGCCCGGGCCAGGGCCACGCGCTGTTGTTCACCGCCGGACAAATCGCCGACGCGATGTCCGAGCCGGTCCTGCAGACCCACCCGCACCAGTATGGCCTCGGATTTATCCCGAATCTCCTTCTTCTGCATGCCGGCAATCAAGCCCGGCATCATCACATTCTCAATACTGGTGAATCCGGAAAGCAGGTAGTGAAACTGAAATACAAATCCGATCCGGGCATTTCGGAATGCTGCAAGTTCTGAATTGCTTAACCCAAAGACATCTGCACCCTGATAGCACACCCGCCCCTGATCCGGCGGATCCAAGGCACCCAGCACATGGAGCAGGGTGGACTTTCCCACCCCGGATTCCCCCACCACAGCCATGGTACTGCCGGGGTCAAGACACAGGGACAAATCGTTTAAAACCTCGATACGGCTGCCCTTATCCGTAAACCGCTTGCACAGCCCGGAAACTTCCAGCAGGGGGCCGGTTGGCGCCCCTGCTTTATTGCCGCAGGGACCGGTTTTTGAAACATCTGTGTCAGCCATGGCGCAGTGCCTCCACCGGGTTTATCCGGGAAGCTTTTGCCGCCGGATACAAAGTAGCGCCCAAACAGATGCCCAGGGCCGCGGAAACAATGATGGCCACGTCTGTCCAGCGCACCTCCACGGGCAGGGTGGTGAAATAATACACATCCCCGGGAAGCTGAACAAACTGGTAATGCTGTAGCAGAAAACAGCCCGTCAGACCCAGGACCGTGCCCAGAACCGTGCCGATTGTGCCGATGACCAGGCCATTGAAGACAAATATTTTCCGAATGCTGCGGTCTGTTGCGCCCATGGCCTTTAAAATGGCAATGTCGCGGGTTTTGCTCATCACCATCATGATCAGGGTGGATGCAATGTTAAAGGCCGCCACGAGAATAATCAGGGTCAGGATGATAAACATGACGGTTTTTTCCAGTTTCAGGGCGGAAAAAAAATTGCGGTTCATTTCCATCCAGTCCATGGTCCAATATGGAAAGCCCAGATTTTCCTGAATTTTTTCGGCGATCCGGTCCGCCCGGTAAATATCGTCGACCCGGATGCCGATACCGGTGACCGCATCGCCGATGCGCAACAATCCCTGCGTGGCCTCCAGGCGCGTATAGGCCAGTGATGCGTCATATTCGTAAAACCCGGATTCAAAAATTCCCTTGACCACAAACCGTTTCATTGACGGCATGTGCCCGGCCGGGGTCACCATGCCCCGCGACGATATCAGATAGATGACATCTCCGGTTTCCGCGCCCAGACGCCGGGCCAGATTTTTGCCAAGGACCAGGGGCGGGGTTTCTGTATTGCTGTCCCGGCTTTGGCCGGGGGATAATTTCTCCTTTAATTCCTTCCGGGAAAGGCCGATGATGTGAGATCCTCCGGCTTCCGGATCCAGGCCCCGTAAAACCGCACCCGACATGCCCGAACCCGAACGAAGCATTACCTGGGTTTCAGCATAGGGCATAACCGATTCCGTCAGACCGCTTGATTCCAGGCGGTCAATCACCGAAGCGTATTCCGGTATGGAACCCTCGTGATGATGCAAAACAACATGGGGCTCCACACCCAGGATCTTGGTCTTGAAATAGGACTCCGCCCCGGTCATCACGGCAATGACAATCACCAGCGCCATAACCCCCACCGTGACCCCGGCAATAGAGAGCACGGTGATAAAGGATATAAAGCCGGTCTTTTGCCGGGACTTCAAATACCGGCTTCCGATAAAATACTCAAATTTCATTTGCATTCCAAAATGCCGCGCTTTGCTGCCTGCTGTCTGAAATCCGCATTGGACTATCGGGTATCTGCAAACTTCAGATGCGGAAAAAGAATCACATCCCGAATGGAGGCCGAATCGGTGAGCAGCATGGCCAAACGATCAATGCCCACGCCTTCTCCGGCTGTTGGCGGCATGCCGTATTCCAGCGCCAGAATATAATCTTCATCCACACGGGCCTCGTGGTCCTCGAGTTCCCGGCTTTCCACCTGGCTGACAAAACGGGCTTTCTGATCCACGGGATCATTTAATTCCGAAAAACCATTGGCGATCTCCCGGCCGGCAATAAAAAGCTCAAAGCGCTCTGTTATTTCGGGATTTCGGGCGCTTCGCCGGGACAACGGCGAGACCTCAACCGGATAGCCGGTAATATAGGTCGGCTGAATGAGATTGGGCTCAACCAGGTGGTCAAAAACTTTTGTGATCAGTTTGCCCATGCTGATATCGTCTCCCGGGCCCCGGTCCAGGGAAATTTCATTGTCTTTGGCAAAAGCCATGAGCCCGGCCTTGTCCGACAGCAGCGCCGGATCCACACCCCCCACGGAAGTCAGGGCATCCAAAAGATCCAGACGCTGGTAGGGTCCGCCAAACTCAATCTCCCGGCCCTGGCAGAGCACTTTTGTGGCTCCGGTAACAGCCCTGGCCGCAGTCTCAAACATCTGCTCTGTGAAAACCATTAGATCTTCGTAGGTGGCATGGGCCTGATAGAATTCCAGCATGGTAAATTCAGGGTTATGCTGGGTGGAAACACCCTCGTTTCTGAAATTTCGATTGATCTCAAACACCCGTTCAAATCCGCCCACCACGAGACGTTTCAGATAAAGCTCCGGTGCGATGCGCAGGTAAAGATCCATGTCTAAGGCATTGTGATGGGTCTTAAACGGCCGGGCATCCGCCCCGCCGGCAATGGGCTGCATCATGGGCGTTTCCACTTCCAGAAACTCCCTTTGCGTCAAAAAATCCCGGATTTCCCGGATCAGGCGGCTACGCTTGACAAATACGTCGCGCACCTCCGGATTCATGATCAGATCCAGGTACCGCTGACGATACCGTTTTTCCGGATCCTTTAGACCATGGAATTTTTCCGGCAAAGGACGATAAGACTTGGCCAGCAATTCAAATTGTTCTGCCAGCAGTGTCCACTCCCCGGTTTTTGTCACAAAAAGGGTTCCCTGCAGACCGATAAAATCACCGATATCCATCTTTTTGAAAAAAGCATAGGCATCCCCGCCCACCCGGTCCTGGCGGATATAGGCCTGCATCTGGCCAGTTCGGTCCCGAAAGCGGATAAATGCGGATTTGCCAAACCGGTTGACCGCCATCATGCGTCCGGCTGCCCGCACCACGGTCTTTGCGCCTGTCATATCCTCGTCTTTGTCAGCCACGCTTTTTAAAATACCCGCCACTGTATGCGTAACAGCAAAATCGTTGGGAAACAGCTCCACACCGGCATCCTTGAGAGCCTGAATTTTTTCCCTTCGCTTTGCAATGACATCCGTTGCCTGATTCTGCGCCATGAATGCTCCCGTTTATTTAAATGATTAAGGGGCTTGCTATCCCATTTACCAATTGGTGTCAAGGGTTTTGCCGGGCGCGGCACAAAGCGGAGGCGACCGCTGGTCAGTCTCCGGCCACCCCCGGAGCAGCCGGCTGATGGGTCGGCAAGCGAAGGGTCACAGCAGTGCCGGCACCAGGAGTACTTTCCATATGCACCAACCCCCCGTATGCATTGATAAGCTGCTGGACAATGGACAACCCCAGCCCGGTGCCCCGGGATTTGGTTGAAACAAACGGGTCAAAAACCCGGGCGAGCATGTCCCGGGAAATGCCACTGCCGGTATCGGAAATATCAATGCATGCCTGATTCTTCCGGCAAGGGTAAAGCCGGATTTCGATCACCCCGCTGCCCTCGATGGATTCTGCTGCATTATTGAGCAAATTCCACACCACCTGCTTGAAGTGCTCCGGATCTATGCGCACAAACAGGCCTTTTGACAAATCCATGCGCACGTCAATACGGGCTCTGTGGCCGGGATTGGACTTAAACAGGGTGGTGATTTCGGATACGGCCCGCTCCAGATCAATGACTTCGGCTTTTCCCACCCCGGGGCGGGAAAACATCAGAAAGTTGGTAACCAGTGTCGAAAGCCGGTCGGCTTCCCGAAGCGCAATCTGCATGAGCCGCTCCTGGGCCGGGTCATAAGGGAGCTGATCGCGCAGCAGCTGAATCGAACCACTCAGGGAAGCCAGGGGATTTTTGATCTCGTGGGCCAGGCCGGCGGCCATCTCCCCCACTGCGGCAAGGCGCTCCACCCGTTTCATTTGGTCTTCCATGGCCCACAGATCCCGCTTGGCCGTTTTTTCCTGCTCAGAGAGAAATCCGCTCAAAAAGGCCACGGCATAAAAGGCTGCAATGGTAAACAGCAGCTTGTATATCACATAAGGCCAGTCATAATTGTCAATCAGGAACTGGGCGTCATCACCAAAGGGCCGGAGAAGGCCATAGTACTCAAGGTCGATGAGAATCCCGTACTGGATGGCGCAAAGCGTGGCCGTCACCATCCCGCCGCGGCGGTAGATGACCATGGTGGCATAAACAATGACCACCAGATACATAAACGCAAAGATGCTTGAGAATCCGCCCGTGATCAATATGATCAGACTGACCGCAACCGTGTCTGCGGCTATCTGGAGGTAGGCAAACAAGACCAGACTTCTGATCCGGGGCAAGACCAGGAGATAGCCTGCAGAAAGCAGCAACAGCCCTATGCCGAGCAGCATGAGCCAACCCAGGGAGCCGTCCGCCAAGCCAAGATGCACCGCCGGCCTGGAATCTGCGGCAAATGCCGATCCCAGCATCACCAGCGCAAACAGGCCCCGGAAAAAAATCAGCCATCTAAGCTTTCGATACAGATCCTGTTCCGGCTTGGTGCGGGAAATAATCATTGATTCCCGTTTATCCGGAAATGGCTCCTGCCATCTTGAATATGGGCAGGTACATGGATACCACCAGCCCGCCAATCACAACACCGAGAAACACCAGCATAAACGGCTCAATCATTGAGGTGAGGTTCTCAACCGCCTGATCCACCTCCTCTTCATAAAAATCGGCAATTTTCTCCATCATGGCGTCAATTGCACCCGTGGATTCACCCACCGCGATCATCTGGCACACCATGGGCGGAAACACCCCGGTTTCAGAAAGGGGGTCGGCAATGGTCTGTCCCTCGGCAATGCCGGTGCGGACCTTGTAAACAGCGGTTTCAATGCTTTTGTTGCCAGCGGTCTTGGCCACGATGTCCAGGGCTTCCAGAATGCCCACGCCACTGGCCAGCATGGTCCCCATGGTCCGGGTAAACTTGGCGACTGCGACTTTTCGAATCAAAATACCGATCACCGGCAGGCGCAGGGTCAACTCATCGATCATGGCCCGGCCTTTCTCGGTCTTATAAAACCGCCGGAAGGCGAATATCACCAGCACAATCCCGCCGATAATCCACCAGATCTTGCTTTGGACAAAAAAGCTCATGGCAATGACCGCCTGGGTGGGTGCGGGCAGCCCCTGGCCGAAACTGGCAAACATTTCCTCAAACACGGGAATTACAAACACCAGAATCACGGCCACCACCAAAACCGCTATAATCAGGGTAACAATCGGGTATGTCATGGCCCCCTTGACCTGGGCCTTGAGGCGGGCGGCCTTTTCCATGTAAACCGACAGCCGACGCAAAATCACATCCAGAATACCGCCGGCCTCGCCTGCGGCCACCATGTTGACAAACAAAGAGTCAAAGTGATCGGGATACTTTTTCAGAGAATCGGCCAGGGTCTGGCCGCCTTCCACCGACTCCTTGATATCTTTTAACATTTTTTTAAATGTCAGGTTTTCCTGCTGGGACTGAAGGATGTCCAGGCACTGGATAATGGGCAGGCCGGCATCGATCATGGTGGAAAACTGACGGCAGAAAATGATGATGTCCTGCTGCTTGACCTTGGGCTGGAAAAAAGAGATGTTTTCCAAAAGATCTTTCGGCTTTTTTTTCAGCTTTGTCGGCACGATGCGCTGCCTTCCGAGCACTGCCCGGACTTCCTGTTCAGTGGCAGCCTCGATCTCCCCTTTGCGGACCTGATTGTTGCGGTCCTTGCCCTCCCATTGAAAAACAGGCATGTGTTTCCCCCTTGACTTCTTGGTTCAGGAAATATGTCTCATTTTACTCAGATAAGCCTGGCGATGGATCACGCTTGTGGCATAATACGCCAATTTTACTTTTACGGTTGAAAAACACTGATTATCATAATAAAGACTAAAAAACAAACATTTATATCAATCTGCGGCAATTGGCCGCTGTCTTATGGATACAGGCAGGCAACGTGACAAATACAGAGAACCGATCCGATCCGCTCACCCTGATTACTACCCACACCAATGCCGATTTTGATGCCGTAGCATCCATGCTGGCCGCCCAGAAGCTCTATCCGGGCTCGGTGGTGGTATTTCCGGGTTTTCATGAAAAAAGCATGAAAAATTTCTTTGTCAGCACTATGGCCTACTTGTTTCAAATGGCTGATTACCGGCAGATCCAGCCGGAACAGGTGGGCCGGCTGGTGATTGTGGACACCAAGCAGGCCGGCCGCATCGGCGAACTTGAAGAACTGCTCAACCGCACCGGCATTGAAATCCATGTATATGATCATCATCCCCAGCTGGAAAATGACATCCGGGCCGACTTTGAGATGCACAGGTCCACCGGCGCCAATGTCACCATGCTCGTTGATTTGATCCGCGAACAAACCATCGGCATCAGCCCGGATGAAGCAACCGTGATGTGCCTTGGCATCTATGAGGACACCGGGGCATTTACCTATCCATCTACCACCCAGGACGATTTCGCGGCAGCCGCATTTCTGCTCGGCAAAGGCGCCAGCCTGACAACCATATCCGACCTGATTGCAAAGGAGATGGATTCCGAACAGATCGCCCTGTTAAACGACATGTTCCGGGCGGCCACACACTACCCGATCAACGGCAAAGATGTCGTGATCACAACGGTCTCCAGGGACGAATACATTCACGACCTGGCCTTTCTGGTCCAGAAAATGCTCCGCATTGAAAACCTCAGCGCGGTTTTCGCCATTGCGCTGATGAAAAACAAAATTTATATCGCCGCCCGCAGCCGGACCCCGGATGTTGACGTTGGCGCCATCATCCGGGAAATCGGCGGGGGAGGACACAGCTTTGCAGCAGCCGCCTCCATAAAAAACAAAACCCTGGCCCAGGTTGAAAATCGGATTATTGACCTGTTAAAGACCCATGTCCGGTCCACCCAACAGGCAAAAGACATTATGTCGACTCCCGCCATTACGGCACCGCACGACATCTCCTGCGAAAAAGCCCGCCAACTGCTGTCGCGATACAATATAAACGCGCTTCTGGTGATGGGACCGGAAGACAGAAAACAGCGCCTGGCCGGGTTTATCACCCGGCAGGTAATTGAAAAAGCACTGTACCACCACCTTGATGAAATTCCCATCAAAGAGTACATGACAACGGAATTTGCCGTGGTGGCGCCTGAGGCCGACATTTCCGAAGTCCAGGAAAAAATTATCGAAAACAAGCAGCGAATACTGCCGGTGGTCGACAACGGGCATGCAATCGGTGCCATCACCCGCACAGATTTGCTCAACACCCTGATTTATCATAACCAGCAGGAGCAGCAGGCCGGCCATTCCGCCGAACCCCCGGCCGAATCCCGCCAGCCCAAGACCAAAAGCGTCTCCGGATTTCTCAGGGAACGGCTCAACGACGATATCCTCGACATGCTCCGCCGCATCGGCCGGGTGGCAGACGCCCATGGATTTTCCGCATATGTTGTGGGCGGCTTTGTGCGCGACCTTTTTTTGTATCGGCACAATGAGGATATCGACATTGTCATTGAAGGAAACGGCATCGAGTTTGCCAGGGCCTTTGCCAGAAAGGAAGGCGCACGGGTAAACGCATACGACAAATTCGGCACCGCTGTGATCATTTTTGCAGACGGGTTTAAAATCGACGTGGCCTCGGCCCGGATGGAATACTACAAATTTCCGGCTGCACTTCCCACAGTAGAAATGAGCTCCATCAAACTGGATTTGTTCCGAAGGGATTTTACCATCAATACCCTGGCCATTTTTCTCAACCCGGACAAATTCGGCCGGCTCATTGACTTTTTCGGGGGCATGCGGGACATGAAGGAAAAGGCCATCCGCATCCTTCACAATTTGAGCTTTGTGGAAGACCCCACCCGGGTTTTTCGGGCCATTCGGTTTGAAAAGCGCTTTGATTTCTCCATTGGCAAGCTTACCGCCGGACTGATTCACAATGCGGTGAAAATGGATTTTTTTAAGCGCTTATCCGGCCGCAGAGTGTTTTCCGAACTCCGCCACATCCTGGAAGAACAAAATCCGATCCCGGCCCTGGTTCGCCTGGAGGATTTCGGTCTGCTCAAAGTCATCGATCCCTCCATCCGGATGAACAAAGCCCTCCGGCAAATGCTGGATTCGGCGCGAAACGTCCTGTCCTGGTATGTCCTGCTCTACAGACCGGAAGAATGCCGCCAGTGGATCGTCTACTTTCTGGTTCTGACCCGGCATGCAGACCAGGAAAAGGCCCAGGCCATCTGCCGGCATTTTGAACTGGCCCCCAGGCATGAAAAAATTTTCATCCAGGAGCGGGCCGAGGCCGAAACCTGCCTGTACCGGCTCAGCCAGGGACTGCCGGATAAAAACAGCCGGCTCTACGAAGAATTAAACGGGCTGCGCATGGAACTGATCCTCTACATGATGGCCGTGACCAGCCGGGATGATGTGCGCCGCGCCATTTCTTTTTACGTCACAGACTTGAAAGATATTCGGATTTCGGTTAAGGGTAAGGATTTGCAGAAAATGGGGCTTTCGCCCTCGCCTCTGTTCGGCCGGATTCTGCGGACGTTGCTGCGGGAAAAGCTCGACGGCCGGCTCCAAACCCGGCACGACGAACTGGAACTTGCCCGCCGCCTGATTGATGGCCGGGAAACTGCCGGGTAAGCCGGTTTTCCCGACCGGAAACCGGCGGATTCACCCCCAAAAAAACAAACAAGGACCCGGAGTGGAAGAAAAAATTATACAGGCATTGATACTGATCATCCCGCTTCTCATGGCCGTCACCCTCCATGAGGTCGCCCACGGTTATGCGGCATGGATGTTTGGTGATCCCACGGCCAAGCTTGCCGGCCGGCTCACTCTCAACCCGGTCCGGCACCTGGACCCGTTCGGATCACTGATTTTACCGGGTTTGCTGATATTTTCCGGGTCACCGGCCATATTCGGATACGCCAAGCCGGTTCCGGTGAATTTCCGCAATCTGCGCGATCCCAAACTGGGTACCATTGTGGTTTCCGCAGCCGGGGTGGGGGTAAATTTTGCGTGCGCGCTGGCAGCAGGTCTTGTCTACCAGATCATTGCTCCGTTTGCAGGAGATTCAACGATTTTTTTGCTGGCCGCAAGGCTGGTCTACGGCTTCTGTATTATCAGCGTGGTGCTCGGGGTGTTTAATCTGCTGCCGATTCCACCCTTAGACGGCAGTCACATCCTGTCGGCCCTGCTGCCACCGGGGGCCCGGCAGAAATACGAACAAATCGGCACATTCGGCGTCCTGATTCTGCTGGTGCTGCTGATGACCCGATCCCTTGATTTTCTGATTACAGCAGTGATCAGTCCACTAGTGCGCTTTTTTACCGGCGGCTGATTTCATGAACTTTTATCAGGCAAGTACAGGCAATACCATACGGAGAGCAAGCACATGACTGAAAAAAAACGAATTGTCAGCGGGATGCGCCCAACCGGCGCCCTGCATCTGGGCAACCTGCACGGAGCCCTGCAGAACTGGATCAACATGCAGCCCGATTATGACTGCTTCTTTTTTATTGCCGACTGGCATGCGCTGACAAGCGACTATGAAAACCCAGGCAATATCAAAAAATACACCCGAAACATGATGATTGACTGGCTGGCCGCGGGCCTGGACCCGGAGAAGAGCGTGTTGTTCGTTCAGTCCCGGATCAGGGAGCATGCCGAGCTTTTTCTGCTCCTGTCCATGATCACGCCGGTACCCTGGCTGGAGCGAAACCCCACTTACAAGGAACAGATTGATGCCCTGCAAAACAAGGATCTCTCTACGTTCGGATTTCTGGGCTATCCGGTGCTGCAGGCCGCAGACATCATTATCTACAAGGCCGAGGGCGTACCCGTGGGCATTGACCAGGCCCCCCACATCGAGCTGACCCGGGAGATCGCCAGACGATTCAACCATCTCTACGGCCGGGTGTTTCCGGAGCCTGACACCATTTTGACGGAAATCAGTAAAATTTTGGGCACTGACCGGCGCAAGATGAGCAAAAGCTACAGCAATGCCATTTTCCTGTCTGATTCCCCTGAACAGATCAGGAAAAAAGTCAGCCAGATGATAACCGATCCCCAACGGATCAAGCGCACAGACCCGGGGGACCCGTCAGTGTGCAACGTGTTTACCTTCCACCAGCTCTATTCGCCGACAGATCTTGTGGCGCAGGTGGACCCGGACTGCCGCAGCGCAAAAATCGGCTGTGTGGAATGCAAAAAGAAAATGGCCGAACACCTGGTGGCATACCTGTCCCCGATCCGGGACAAAATCGAGTATTATAAAAACCACACCGACCAGGTGGAACAGGTCATGGCCGAAGGTTCAGACAAGGCCCGGCAGGTGGCGGCAAAAACCCTTGCCGAGGTCAGAGACGCGGTACGGATCTGATTGGCGAGTCCATGACAAACACCGGATACCAGGTCAGGCTGGAAAACGTTTTTGAAGGGCCCATGGACCTGCTGGTCCACCTGATCAAAAAAAACCAGGTGGATATCTATGACATTCCCATCGCCCTGATCACGGACCAGTTTTTGTCCTATATCCGGTGGATGCAGGGCATGGAAATCGATGTGGCCGCCGACTTTCTGGTCATGGCCGCCACCCTGGCCCAGATCAAATCCCGGATGCTGCTGCCGGCGCAGGAATCCGACCAGGAGGAATCAGAGGATCCAAGGGATGCCATTGCCGGCCCCCTGGCCGAATACATGCGCATCAAATCCGCAGCCGAAAAGCTGACAGCGCGCAACATCCTGGGCGAGCATGTGTTTGCCCGGCCCGCCGAACCCCTGGTCCACGGGGGCAATGCCGAACACATGCCGGTGGAAGCCAGTCTGTATGACCTGCTCGGGGCCTACCAGGCATTGTCAGAACAGATGGCCGGGGACCCGGATTTTTCCATAACCCCGGAAAAAATCTCCGTGAAAGAAAAGATGACCGATATTCTGGATCTGCTGCAAACCCACAAAAGCGTGACCTTTTCTGATCTGGCGGCCAAATGCGCTGACAAAGGCGAAATCATTGCAACATTTCTGGCGGTCCTGGAGGTGGTGCGGCTCAATATTGTGGGCATCTCCCAGGAAGAAACCGCTGGCGGACTCAAGCTGTTTTCCAGATGAAAGGCGGACCATGAAAGATCTGAAAAACATCATTGAAGCCCTTTTGTTTGTCTCGCCAGCGCCGTTGTCCGCAGAACGGATCCGTGAACTCATTGTTTATGCCGATGCCGCTGAAATCAAAGATGCCCTGGAAAGCCTTGTCCGGGAGCACCAGAAGCGAGACGGGGGCTTTGCACTCCACCAGGTGGCAGGCGGTTTTCAGTTCCGCACCCGCCCGGAGCACCGGCAATGGGTGGAAAAACTGCTGGCCCCCCAGCCCGTTCGCCTGAGCCGGGCTTCCCTGGAAACGCTGGCCATTGTGGCCTATCACCAACCGGTGCTGCGAAGTGATGTGGAGCACATCCGGGGGGTCAATTCCGGGGGCACCCTGCGTTTTCTGCTGGAGAAAAAACTCATTCGAATTCTGGGCCGAAAGGAGATTCCGGGCCGCCCCCTGCTTTACGGCACCACCAAAAAATTTTTGGAAACCTTTGATCTAAAGGATTTAAAGGATCTGCCGGCCCCGGATGAAATCCAGCCCGGAGAAGAAAATCAAGACACCGGCTCAGATCCGGGGACAGAGAAAAAATAATGCTTGACTTCACCGGCCCTTCACCCTTATTTTATGCCCCACACATACACGGGCGGTTAACTCAGCGGGAGAGTGCTACCTTCACACGGTAGAAGTCACTGGTTCAAATCCAGTACCGCCCACCAGGAATTACAAGGGTTTATGAGCATGATTACTCATAAACCTTTTTTTTATAGGTGTCTGAACAAGGGAGTCCTTGTAAATAATTAAACACAAAGAGTTTTTGGTGTGACAAAAATTAATTTTTCAACCATTTGTGACCATTTTGTGACCAACAACCCTTTAGAGGGCTTAGCACAGAAAAATAATTAGCAAGGCCGCAAGAAATGCAACATTCTGAGTTTGTAAGGAAATACAAAAACAATGAAATCAGTGTGCACATTGATAAAAACGCAGCAGGTTTTTTTTATCAATCAAAGGGTTTCATGCCAGAGCACCTGAGACGCAAACAAACAATGACCAGAGCGTTTGGGTTGGGAGGTTTAATAGGTGGGGCCGCACTCTTTTTCTTTACGAAATGGTATATTGCATTAATTGTGTTGGTTATAGGGCTTTCTTTTTTCCCCAAGGCTCAAAAAAAAGCCGCGGAAGGGGTTCTTGAAGCATCTCTTGAATATCCGGAGATTTTTGAATATGCGTCCTCAAATAATGTTTTAAGGATTAGTGAAGCGTAACTATGTTTTGAGTTTTACAGTGCTTTTTTTTTGAAATTACATTCTGCTTTTATCCCAGAATAACTTTTTCAAACCGCCTTGCCGACTCCTGATTAACTGGCTTCATCAGGTGCGCATACACATTTAAAGTCACGGTAGGGCTGCTGTGCCCCATCTGTGATTGAATATATTTGATATTTTCGCCCTGCTCGATCATCAGACTCACTTTGGTATGCCGCAAATCATGAAACCGAATCTTGCCGATCCCCGCCTTTTTCAATGCTGGGGAAAAATACCGATATATCATGTTGTTGTGGTTTATCGCCCCCCCTGCTTGATTCGGGAATATCAGATTCAACTTGCCTGGCTTGCAGGCCAGTTTCCAGCGTTTAAGGTCTGCCATCGTTTGCGGCCCCAAGTCAACCCGCCGGTTTGATGTGCGGGTTTTGACATCATACCATAGCTGATTATTGAAAGTCCTCTGGATATGAATCTGATTGTTTGTCCAATCCACGTCTGACCACTTCAACCCAAGCAGTTCGCCTTGCCTTGCCCCGCTCATGATCGCCAGTTGAAAAAGGGTCTTGTATTTCTGGTCCGTCACAGCATCAAGCAATTTTTGAATCTCAGCCGGGGTTAAAACCCGGATTTTCTTTTCCTGCTCATTACCCTGGCCCCTTGGTCGTTCAGCATCCCGTACAGGATTATAGCTGATATACCCATGCCGGACTGCATAAGCCATGATCTGACCAAGCGGAAGCAGGATTTTCCGAAGTGTCAAAATATTCATCCCCGCGCCCAGCCGGTCCCGGATAAACTTTTCAATCATGGCCGTGGTGATCCTGCTGATTTTCAAATCATTGAAGGCGTCAAAATGATTCCGGGTGATCCCGTCATAGGTTGACCAAGTGGACTGCCGCAAATTCGGCTTTTTATACTCGACCCAGTCTTTTGCCACCTCTTTGAATAAGGGCATTTTCTTGTCCGGGATGTAGTTTCCCTTGGATAGCTGGTCCTCAATTTCCCGCAACTTATCCTTTGCCTTTTTCAGCGTTGTGCCTTGGGGCAAGGATTCCCGCACCCGTTTTCCTCCATTGTCGTAATAGTCGAGAACATATCGGTTTCTTCTCTTAGCGATTTTCGCCATATTGCCCCCCTTGGTTTTGCATCCATTCTTCATCAGCAACGTACCATTTCCCAGCACGCAAATCCTGCACAAGTTTCAATAAATCGTTTTCAGGCATGTTTTTTATTTGCCTTATCAAGTCGGTAAAAAGTTCAGGGCGCCCGCGAATTATCTCCTGCACATCGGCAGACACCTTGCCGCTCAGAGCTAAAAGCAGGTCGGGATTTTCGCCAAGGTCCTCTGCCAAAATCCGAACTTTGACTTCAGAAAGAGTTACGGGAAAACCACGTTCAATCTTGCTTAAATATGACGGCTCAACACCAACTCTAAAAGCAACTTGGCGAAGAGAATAGCGCTTGTCCATTTTCTTTAATACCTCTCGCTTTTCCCTGATGTATGAACCGAATTTATTTTCCATATTTATATTATGTACTACACAATACATAATTTCAATATTTTTTTGTGCAATTTTTGTGGTACGCTATTTGACATTAAGCATGCCAAGCACTGCAAAAGAAAACGCGATTTAAAATGTCGTTTGTAATAATTCCGTATGACCAGTTGAGTCCGGAAACACTTTATGGCGTTGTCGAAGAATTCGTAACGCGAGAAGGTACGGACTATGGTGAGCAGGAGGTCTCTTTGGGAGTAAAGATTTCACACATTATCAAGCAATTGAAGTCGAAAGAAGCTGTGATTGTCTTTGATCAGGAATCACAAAGCTGTAATATCCTAAAAAGTGATGATCCATCCTTGCCGGGCCTGAGATAAGCTGGTTCGTATATTTTGCGGCAGATGATCGGGAGAGGGGATATATCGGCAATTTGCATCGGAATACACAATTTTCTGGGAGAACCATGATATTGGTTGATGGGCTATGCCGTACTTGAAAAAGAGCGCTATCAGTGCAAAAATAGTCTTATATGCTAGGCGCTTCAGTTCGACCACGTTTTATCTATCATCCTTTCTATCGTCTGATTTTTGAGATTCCAGCAAGGGTGTACAAAATTTTATTTTTTACACCCTTGCTTTGCAGGGTAAAGGACAAAACGCTATTCGTTGGCAGGAGATGAACCAAAGGAATACAGCGAGGTTAAAACTATGACCCCGTGCTTCATTCATGAACAAACATTTGAACGCGATTAAACCCATCAGCTTCTTTAAAATCAGGCAATACCACTTCGGAAACAAGACCGTCCTTGAATTCATTGGAAGATTATTCTATAATTTCTTTCTTTCTCGCTATATCTAACTGGATACCAATAGCCAAAACAAAAACTTCTGTATCCTGAGTCCACGAAGATAGACCTATGACTGAAAAAAGTGAGACCCAACGCCCATCAACACCTGTTTATACCTCACGCCTTCAGAAAGGCGGGGCGCTGATTGAGGATATGCGTGCCATCGTTAGAAACTGGTCCGATGAACAAACGGCGCACCATCTGATCCAGACCCTGATTAAAGACAATATTTTGGGAAAAGAAACCAAAACCCGGTCTACGGATTTATATCGCCGGGCATTCTCTCACCGTTTTATCAAAGGGGATCCGCCCAATGCATGGCAAATTATCCGTCCACTAGAGGACAACGAGCTCGCCATAGAAATCATTAAGCCCATCTACTATTGGATTACAGCCCGTAGCGATCCTTTAATGTACGACTTTGTAACTGATGAAATTTACTCACGCAGCAAAGGCTACAGCCTGGATGTGAAAATCGATGAGACGGCACAATGGATCAAATCAAGCCTGGAGCAAAACCACCAGCAAGTGTGGACGGAAACTGTCACCTTAAAGGTGGCCCGTGGCCTCTTGGCAGCTCTCAGAGATTTTGGCATTCTCGAAGGCGCCACAAAAAAGAAAATCGCCCCAATATACCTGCCCCTCGAGTCTTTTGCTTATATCGCATACGCGCTAAATTCGCTTGGATTCCATGGCGGACGCTTGACAAACCACAAGGATTGGCAGTTATTCTTGTTCAGCCCAACCGTGGCAGAACGCATGTTTCTTGAAGCGCATCAAAATGGCCTGCTGCACTATGAGGCTGCCGGCAATATTTACAGGATAGAATTTCCAGCCAACAGCTACAAGGAAATGACCGATGTTATCACTGCCCGATCGTTTGGATGAGCTTAGGGAAGATCTGGTGGCTGATCCCATGCGGATCAGCACATACCATGACATGCCATTTGCTATATTTCGATACGATCCCCCGGATGAATACCTTTGCCGTAAGCATATTCGGCTCTTGGCGATTTCGCTTGAGCAAAACCATGCCCGAAATGTCCATTTTATATCTTTGGGGAAACTCCTATGGCAGGCGATTTCTCAAACCGAAGGCATTGACGCGGTTATTGCCGATGAAAAGCAAAGAGGCTTTGAAAACGCCCAAAAAACCGTGCACACGCTAATCTCCGATGAAGATGACTTCATGCCGCTATCAGGACTGATTGAAGATCGGGCTGCTACCCTCAAATCAAAGCAGGATATTATTTTTCTGGTGCGGGCCGGTGCCTTAGCACCGCATATTTACCGCTGCTCCACGCTGCTTGACAAAATGCACGGCAAAACCGAAGTTCCCATTATTTTATTTTACCCGGGAACTGCTGAGGGACGAACCGATTTACGGTTTATGGGGATGGAAGACCGAGCCGGAACTGGTGCCTACAATTACCGGGTTAAAATATACGGAGGCGTTTAATGGAACAGATCAAGGAACTATTCTCACGGCCGATTGATCGCAAGATTGAGGAAGTAATCAAGGTCGATCAGGCGGATCAGGCAACTGTAAAAAACGAACTGGAAGAATACGTCGCTACGGATTCAATCCTTGACCATTACCGAACCGTCTATGATGAAATCATTCAGGTGTCAAAAAGTCCCCGGGAAGGCATCGGCATGTGGGTCTCCGGATTTTTCGGTTCCGGTAAATCGTCTTTTGCAAAGATCATAGGGTATACAGTTGCCAACATACCGGTTTTGGATAAATCCGCCAGTGAAATTTTCAAGGAAAACGTTAAGGATTCCAAAATCAGCGGCTGTCTGGATATCATCAACAGAACCTTGCCCACAGACGCTGTCATATTTGACGTTTCCATGGACCGAGGCGTGCGAACCGCCGGCGAGCGAATTACGGAAATCATGTACAAAGCCCTGTTGCGGCGACTTGATTATGCTGAAGATTTCGATCTCGCCAAACTTGAAATCACGCTGGAAGGAGATGGGCTGCTGGAGCAATTCACCCAGAAATTTGAAGAGATACACGGCAAGCCCTGGAAGCAGAGAAGAAAACTGGCATTGGCGATTAACGAGGCCAGCCGCGTACTTCATAAAATGGATCCCGAGACATACTCCACACCGGATTCCTACGCCCATTCCATTGGTGCCGGCAGGGCGGATATCAACCCCAATGAACTGGCCAAGGCGGCTTTTGATTTAACTGAACGACGCCTGCCCGGGAAATCCTTGATTTTTGTCATTGATGAAGTCGGGCAGTATGTATCCAGAAGCGTCGATAAGATGCTGGATCTCCAAGCGGTTATCCAGTCCTTCGGCGTGGAAGGCACAAACCGGGTAAGCCAGAAAAGAGCCCCCGCTCCTTTCTGGATTGTCGTGACATCCCAGGAAAAACTCAACGAAATTGTTGACTCCCTTGATTCCAAAAAAATCGAACTGGCCCGGCTTCAAGAGCGGTTTCGCATCCCCATTGATTTAAAGCAGAACGACATTCCCAAAATCACCGGAGAACGGGTTCTTTCAAAAACCAAAGAAGCAAGAGAAAAGCTATCGGAGATTTTTGATGCCAACGAGGGAAGGTTGAATACTTTCTGCAGACTGGAACGCACCAGCCGCGCCACCAAAATTGAAAAAGAAGAATTCATAAACCTCTACCCCTATCTGCCTTATCAAATTGATCTTTGTATTGATATCGTGGCCGGTCTCCGCCTGAAAAGAGGCGCGCACCGTCATATCGGCGGCAGTAACCGGACAATTATCAAGCAGGCCCAGGAAATGATGATCAACCCGCACACCCAGATGGCAAAGTCAAACCTCGGTGATCTGGTAACGCTTGATAAGGTCTATGAATTACTTTACCTGGGCAATCTGCTTTCAACCGAAACAACTCGGGAAATCGACAGGATTACCAAGGATTTTTCGGATCATCCAAAAGCCTTAAAGGTGGTGAAAGCAATTGCTCTTCTTGAAACCGTAAAGGACCTTCCCCGGTCTGTCCAAAACATTGCGGTTGTCCTTCATCCAAGGGTTGACGCGGAATCCATCAAAAAAGAAGTCGAAGAAGCAATTAATATGCTGGAGACCAACCAAATTATCCGGGATTCGGATGAGGGCTACAAGCTACTGACGGTGCAGGAAAAAAATTGGGACATCAAGCGCAATGAAATGGCGCCCAAACCCGCTGACAGGAACCGCCTCATCCGGGAAATTGTGAAGGAAATTTTCACAGATCCCAAAATCAAGACTTATCGATACAAAAATCTTAAAAACTTCAGGCTGAAATTGTCCGTGGAAAACGTGCCGGTAGAGTCCGAGGGGCAGATACAGCTCAATATGTTAATCGCCGAGGACACCACCGATCTCACCAGCCGTTGCGAAGAGGCCCGAAGCGAAAGTATTTCGAAACAAAATGAGATCTTTTGGGTCGCCCCATTCAATGATGAAATGGATCGGCTTTTGCTGGAGACCTTCAGGTCCCGGGAGATGATATCCAGCTATGAACGGCTTGCCGCGCAAGGCAAATTGACCGCGGAAGAATCCACATGCCTGTCCGAGGAAAAGGTCCGCCGGGACCGTTATCATCGGCAATTACGAAATAAAATAACTGAAAGTATCCAGGGCGGAACCGGCTTTTTCCGGGGTGTCCAAAAAGATGCCTCTGGCCTTGGCACTGACCTGCCGGCAATTTTTCAGAAATATCTCGATACCGTTGTCCCGGACCTCTACCCAAAACTGGAGATGGGCATAAGGCAGCTATCGGGGAACGAGGCAGATAAATTTCTCTCAGCAGCCAACCTCAACAACCTGCCGCCGGTATTTTATGACGGGGACAACGGGCTTTTTCTTGTAGCCAAGCAAGGTGGGAAATACATACCCAATTTGTCTGCGGACATTTGTAAAGAAATTCTGACCTATCTTGTTAGGGAGCATAAGTACGGCAACAAGGTCACTGGCAAGATGCTGGAATCGCATTTCCAAGGCATTGGTTACGGCTGGGACCGGGAAGTGATTCAACTGGTTCTGGCTGTACTGCTGCGGGGGGGCGCTGTCGAAGTCACCCACCAGGGCCGCAAATACCGGCATCACAATGATCCTGCATGCAAGGTCCCTTTTACCAAGGTACAGACCTTCAGAGCCGCCTCATTTGCCCCAAGGGAAGCCATTGATTTAAAGACCCTTACCAAGGCCGCAGACAACTATGAAGAAATCACGGGCAAAGAAGTGGATATCGAAGAAGGTGCAATCGCCGAGGCCTTTAAGAACCTTGCCTACAAGGATCGCGAAACAATCATCCAGCTTGTTGCCACCATGAAAGCAAACAATTTTCCGGGCACCGATTACCTGGAAGAACATCGGCAAACAATTAACAGCGTGCTGGAAATGCCAAATGATGACTGTGTAAGAACCCTGGCTGGTGAAGGAAAAAGCTACATGGAGGCCCGGCAGCGCAGCGCAAAACTAAACAAAACTTTGACGGAACAAAATATTGCCATCCTCAAAAAGGCGCGTAAAGCCTATTTGTCTCTTTTGCCCGTATTGAAAAAATTTGATGATACAGAAGAACTGCAAACCAAGGCGCAAGAACTGATTGACTGCCTCGAGGATGAAACGTTTTATGAACACATTGAGGCCATTCGCCAGGCAACCAAATATATCACTGACAAATACAATGCCCTGTACCAGGACAAGCATGAAGAACGGGCAAAGATCTATTCAGAAAGGATAGATTCGGCAAAAGGGTTACCGGAAGCTGCCAATCTGAATGAATCGGAATTGGAAACGACCCTCGAGCCCCTAAAAACGCGCTCCTGTGACAGTTTATCCCTTTCCGAGGACGGTGTTTGCAACACCTGCAACGCAAGTCTTGAACAGATAGAAACCGATATATCTATTGCGGATGCCATCCACGATCAGGTGGTCAAAAAACTAAAGGAAATGACCGCGGACCCGGAAGAAAAAATCGAACGGGTACATGTTTCCCAGATATTCAGCGGCACGGTCGAATCGGAAGAAGATGTTGAAACCGTGGTCAGTGAAATAAGAAATTACTTGTTAAAATTACTGGCCAGCGGCGCCAGGGTAATATTGGAGTAATCCCGAATGGAAGCCTATAACCTCTTTAATCAGAATTTCTCCGTTACCCAAAGCCTGCTGCAGCTTTATGAACTTTTTAATGGCCTGAAGAAAACGCAAATCAATGACAACAACTTGCGTCTTGCACTCTGTTCTTTCTGGGAAGCCCCGGAAAATGCGGCCATCCACCCAGCGCTGAATGACAGGGTCATGGTTCTCGCCCGGTCCTCCAATCCGATCCCGGAGCTTCTCACCATGGACGGAGGGCTTGATTTTCTTCTCCGTCAAGCGGTAATTGCGGCATGCACGACCGTAGAATCTTTTTTTTGGGATGCCTTGCGGGAAAACGTGCTCACGATTGTTAAAGCCAGAAAGACCGGGGCTGATGAGATGCTCAGAAAAATCACCTTCACGCTGGGAGATTATGTGTCTCTCCAGCAATATGAGGATCCGGATTACCGGCTGCAGCAAATCATATTAAACAACTTTAAGCGGGGTACCCTATACAGCGCTGAGCGAATCGAAGAAATCACCAAGGTGATGACGATTACAAAATTCTGGGACCAGGTCGAACAGATTGCCGGCACCCCGGCAAAAGATATCAAACGTTTGGTAGGCGACCTGATTAACCGGCGGAACCAGATTACCCACCGGGCGGATCGGCCGGAATCAGATGAAGAAGCCAATGAACATGGACTGCGCCCGATCTCGCTTGCCTGGACCAACCAACGGGTTCAGACCGCAAAAACGCTGGTATCCGCCAGTGCCCAACTTATTGAACAAAGGATGAACAAGCTGAAATCTGATATTCAGGCCGCCGAAGAGCAGCAGGAATCCAAGGCGAATCAAGTCCTCGAAGAAATCTCCAAACAGGTGGACCAGTCATGAAAGACGAAGCCGTATCTGCCATTCACAATTTCACGTTAAAAGCCAGAGAACTCATGTGCCAGGAGACCGAAGAGCAACTCGAAGGCCTGTATGGCTTTTTGCCGGATGGCACGTTTGAACCGGCTGCCAAATATCCGGCGATTTCAGGACTTGATGAAGCCAGAGAAACTCGCAATCGGCTGGAACAATATATCGCGGATGAAAAAAATGCCGGCCTATCAGCCCGGGAGGCGCGTGAAAAACTAGTTTTAGAGATCGCCTTTACAAGGCTTAACCGCTTGGTGGCGCTTAAAATGATGGAAACCCGGAGAATTATCCGTCAAAGCGTCTCGAAAGGCTCTCAATCCAACGGATTTCTAAGATGGCTGGCCAAAGAGGATAATGAAGCCGCCTATGAAAAATACGAAGCCGGCGACCTGCCGCAAAACGCCATCGGCGAAGGGCCGCGCCAGGAGGCCTATCGCTGGTATCTGCTGTGGCTGTGCGAACAGTTATCCCGGGAGATCAAGGTGCTGTTTGATCCGGATAACATAGCCAGCCGGATCTTTCCACGGCCACGTGCATTAAACCAGCTCATTGATATGATGAATGATGGGGCGCTTGAGGAAGCTTGGGCGCCGGGGAACGAAGAAACCATTGGGTGGGTATATCAGAGTTTTAATTCCGAAGCGCTGGAAGCGGCATTCCGCGAAGTCCGAGTTTCCGGCACCAAATTCGAGGCTAAAGATATCCCATCAGTTACCCAGCTTTTTACACCGCGCTGGATTGTTCGCTACCTCGTGGAAAATACCCTGGGCCGGACCTGGATCGACATGCACCCGGATTCCCGTTTAAAGGATACGCTACAATACCTGGTGCCCATTGATTCAACTGCTGACATCTCACTAAAATCGGCCAGGGAAATTACCCTATTAGACCCTGCGTGCGGGACCATGCACTTCGGGCTGGTTGCATTTGATCTGTTTGTCGAAATGTACCGGGAAGAGCTTGAAAATGCCGGACAGCCCGGTTGGCCACAAAGCCCTTCTGTTAATAATGAAGATGAAATCCCTGCCGCCATCATTGCCAACAACATTCACGGTATTGACATTGATACCCGCGCTGTGCAGCTATCCGCTCTGACGCTGTATTTGAAAGCCAAGTCTCTTAATCCGGAAGCCAAGCTCACGGACAGCAACCTGGTGGCTGCCCGGGTTGAACTGGGAGATGATAAACGAATGCAGGCGTTTATGGATGAGGTAGGATTAAAACGACCCATTTATCAGAGGATTTTGAAAAGCCTCTCGGAGCGACTAAAAGATTCAAAGCAGTTGGGCTCGCTTTTAAGAATAGAAGATGAAATTCAAAACCTGATTGAAAGAGAACGCAAACAGTTCAACAAAGAAGGCCGCCAAACAAAGTTGTTCGGAGAAGGCGACAACAAATTTGAATCCCGGGCAGTTCAGAAGGAATTCTGGGATTCGCTAGAAGGACAAATTGAATTAACGCTCCACCATTTTGCAAAAACAATGGAAGAGCAGCAGGGGCAGTCTTTTTTCGGGGGCGAAACTGTAAAGGGGTTGAGGCTGTTGGAGCTTTTATCTAAGAGGTATAATGTTGTGGTGACCAATCCGCCCTATATGTCCAATCGAAATATGAACGCTAAGCTCAAGGAGATAGTAGCGAATCATTATCCTGAGGGAAAAGGTGATCTATATGGCGCGTTTATTAAACGTTGCCTTGAAATGACAAAAAACTATGGGCATATGGGGATGCTAACTATGCACTCCTTTATGTTTATCACCACATATAAAGAATTAAGGCTTTATATCCGCGGAGCAGCAACAATTGAGACTATGGTTCATACTGGGCCGAGTCTTTTCGCTGTTGGTAACCCCGGCAGACTGCAAACAACTGCTTACATATTCAGTAAAGCAACAAAAAGAAAAAAAGATGATGAATCATTAGGGATATATTTTCGTCTCGTCAAAGAACCAAATAGTGAGGCCAAGAGACTCAAATTTGAAGAGGCATTGAATAACCTTCGCACATCAAATTCAGATATAAGAACCTTTAAGTACAAGCAAAAAGATTTCGATTCTATACCAGAAAGCCCATGGGTTTATTGGATCACACCAAATTTACGGAAAGTGTTTGAAAGCTATCCAACCCTTGTTGAAAATTCTCCACCAAGACAAGGACTTGCAACAGCAGATAACTGGGTCATCCGGTAGATGCCGGGATAGACTGAAATTCCCAGATAGTTGATCGAAGACTCAAGCACATCGGTCGGACCGGCGGCGGCCCGAGAAT
>NZ_JACDUS010000012.1 GCF_013761005.1 Desulfosalsimonas propionicica | reverse complement strand
TTGAAGGTGTAGTGCCGAATATGCTTGGATTTATATTTTGTACTATAGCATACTAATATAATAAAATCAAATATTTATTTTTATTCAGGAGTCCCTACATATGAACAAGTGGTCACCCTAATTTTTTTATCCATCCCAACATCTTTTCACACTAAAAAAATATTGTAAGGGGGGAATCTTATGGTCGCAAAGAGAGAATACGGTGCCGAACAACCATTCAGCGCAGGTCCATTAATGCTTCGGCTGCCATTTGTTCATTACAGACTTGAGTATCAAGATTTTATTCAAGGCATGATTCTTTGTTGTGTACCATTAGGTATTACTGCAGCTATGACCAAAGTACTTGGCATACCAATCGAGATTGCTGTATTGATGGTCGTTATCAATAACTTTTTGTACCTGCTGCATACAACTTTTGGAGATCCTTCCGTTTGTGGATGGATTACGGCAGGGATTCCACTATACATATCCTATCTGGTCGGATACGCTGAGGGGCCTGAAAGGATTAAAGCTTTGATTGCATTACAAATTTTGGTCGGCTTTATTTTTGTTTTCCTGGGTCTTTCCGGAATCGTTAAAAAAGTCATTACGCACTTTCCAATTTCAATGCGGGCCGGAATCATTCTCGGGGCCGGCTTGTCTGCCCTGAATAGAATTTTTGATCCCAAACAACCCTACGTCAGTAAAATGCCTATTTCTTTTGGCATTGCCGCTTTTCTTAGCTTCATTATTCTTTTTTCAAGGCGGGGGATGGAGTATAGGGAAAAACACGGCTGGCTGAAATGGGTGGCGAGTTATGGGATTGCCCCCGGATTTGTTGCCGGGTATGTAGCAGGGCTCATTACCGGAGAGATCGCTCCGCCCACTGGTGTATTTGACCAACTCCTGATTTCTATGCCAGCAGGTGAAATGCTTCAAAATTTCAGTATCGTCGGCTTGGGCTTTCCATCCGCGGCAATGTGGATTTCCGCAATTTCTTTGGGAATCGTCGCCTATGTACTTGCTTTTGGAGATATTATCGTTCTTGAGTCTCTCATAGCAGAAGCCGATGCGGCCCGCAAGGATGAAAAAATCCCCTACCGTTCTGTTCGCAATCACGTGATAACAGGTATCCGCAATATCGGAGAAGGCGCCTTCACCCCCTTTCTACCCCTGTGCGGTCCGCAGTGGACAGCCGGGCAAGCCGTGGTTTTAAACAGGTATAAATTTTCCACGCCGGAAGAAGAGCCTTCCTACTGGGGTGGGGCCACGTCCTTTTTCTGGGGAATGAGCATAGCCATGCTCTTTCACCCCATTGTTCAAATTATTATGCCTGCAATTAGTATTGGTTTTGGATTAACGCTGCTTATTCAAGGCTACCTTTGCAGCTATATCGCGCTAGCCATGTGTAAAACAAACCTGCAAAGAGGTATTGCAGGAATAATGGCTGCATCTCTGATTACTTCGAATTATATCGAGTTATGGAACAGTCCCTTTTGGTCTGGTCCGACGGTTGCCCTAATACTAGGCACCATTCTTTTCTTCAGCCTCGAATATTATCCAGAAAAAAATAACAAAGAACAAGAAGGTTAAAATGATAGAGCTTATGGGTAAAACGGCTAACGCCCTTCCTGGGGGACACTATTAAAAAAGGCAAAAATGAAAAAATGACAAAAAAGGTCGCGAAACAAAAGTTTAAATTATTGCTTAAAGTGTGTATCCCGTTCACTTTAGCCGGAATGGCCGTTGTCCTGGGAGGAATTTACCTGCTGAAATATTTTTTTGAGGAGAGTGAACACCTTTTTGTTATTCTTTTATTATGGCTTGCTTTGTTTTGGTTTATTTATCAACCCATGTTCCGGAGACAAATGCATAAAGCCTTGCAAAAAATGTAACAAGCAAATCACGAATAAAATTCGTTTAGCTAAGGAGGTTCGAAATGAATCGCAAAGAACGGTTTATGCGTCAATTGGAAGGTAAAAGCGTTGACATGACCCCTGTGGGCTCTACAACAACATACGGCGTGGTTGATATAATGAAAAAATGCGGGGCTGAACGTCCCCTGGCAGATACCGATCCCCAAGCCATGGCCACTTTGGCCCTTGGCGGAGTGGAATATGCCGGTTTCGAGTGGGTCAAAGCCATGGGATGGGATATAACGCCTCTGAGCGAAGCCTTCGGCTGCGAGCTGGGAGAGGCGAAAATCGACAGACAGCACTCCATTGCCTCTCATCCTTTTGCGGAAAGCATAGAGGATTTGGAAAAACCAAAAGACCTTTTGCAACGAGGAAGATTCCCCGCCTATAAAGAACAATTCAAAATCCTGAAAGATAAAGTCGATGATGAAATGGTCATTTTCGGGGAAAGCGAAGGGCCCTTTACCTGCGGAGCGAATCTTGTCGGTACAGAATCTTTTATGAAATGGACATTTAAAAAACCCAACCAGGTGGATCAGGTCCTGAGTGTTGTCAAAGAGGGCATGATTGAAGTCATTAATTTTGCCTTTGATCATGGCGCGGATTACTATGTCATTGCTGAGCCCACTTCCGGTCCGGCTCTGATGAGCCCGAAATCCTGGAAAAAACATGTTCAACCCGTAATCACCGAAATAGTTCAAAAAATTAAAGGTCCTTTGGTTCTTCACATCTGCGGAAACACAGATTCTATTATCGAAATGATGTGCGAGACAGGCGTTGCCGGCATCAGCATCGAAGAAAAAGTCGACTTGAAACGAACAGTGGGAATTGCGGAGAAGATGGGCGTCAAAGTATTTGGCAATGTGGGCACAGCTCAAACCTTGTATAGCGGAACACCCGAACAAGCCTATCAAGAATCAATTGCTGCGCTTGACAATGGAACCCATTTTCTTTGCGCTGCCTGCGGTATAGCGCCCTTATCGCCGCTTGAAAACGTGCAGCAGCTGCGTAAGGCCAGAGATGATTATTTTAAAAAGGGATAAAGCAACTAAATCCACAGCCGAGAGAGGTTGAGCCGATGGAAATAAAAAATATCAACATTAAAAATATTCTATACACAACAGACCTTTCGGATACTGCATTGAAAGCCTTTAGCTATGCGGCGAGTCTTTCCTGCGCATATGGAGCGAAGCTAACCATTTTGCACGTTATCGAAGGAAGTTTTTCACCGGAAGAGATGCTTTCCGAATTGCTTACTGAAGAGCAATGGAAAAATTTCAAAGAACGCAATATTGACCAGGCAAAAGAATCGCTATCCGGAAAAAGCAAAGCTCATCTTTTAATGCATGAAGGGATATGCCAATTTACAGAAAATGTTCAGGCCAACGAGGAAACCAAGCCCTTTACCACCGATGAGGTTTTGGTTTTGTACGGGGATGAACCCGTCAGTAAAATTATTGAAACATCAAAAGAGCGTAACAGTGACCTTATCGTTATGGGGACCCACGGTCGCAAGGGACTGTTTGGGGACATTGGTTCAACAACGCGTGCTGTCTTACGGAAATCAAAAATACCTGTATTGGCAGTTCGACTCGATGAATAAGTCATAAACATATCGATATCTTTATGACTTATAATATATAATATTTCACAGATTTATACAGTTCGTTATAGGAGGTGTTATGCTTTTGTATGAAAATGAGCCTAAAGTATACCAGGTCGGAGACGTCAAGTTTGGCGGTCAGCCTGGAGATTACCCATGCGTTGTCTGTAATTCGATTTTTCAGAAAGGGGATCGGGTGTTTGAAGGCAAGCGCAAGGAAGGATTTAATGAAAAAAGGGCTGAAGAAGTTCTTAAAAAACAAGATCAGCTCTGGCAGGATACCGGCATTCCCGGTATGGCCGATATTGTGGCCAATACGGGGAAAGAATTTAAAACATACATCGACTTTGTCACATCAGTAAGCGATATGCCTTTTTGCATAGACGCCTGGGTATTGAAGCCAAAACTCGAAGCGGCTGCCTATTGCGCAGAAAAAGGCCTTTTAGACAGAATGTTTTATAACAGTCTGACGGTGTGGGAAAAAGAAATAGAGACAGAAATCCGGGAGATCGCCAACCTTGGGATCAAGCATGTGCTGCTTGTGGCCTTTGATCAGGAAGACCAAATGCCCACCGGAAGGCTCACCGGGCTACAAAAGCTAATGGACACCATAGAAAAAGTTGGCGCAAACTTTGAAACCATTATTGTGGATACGGCGACCATGAACGCACCTGCCACGGCCATGTGCAGCGAAGCGAACCGAATGATAAAGGAAAAATTTGGATTTGCGACATCCAGTGCGCCGAGCAACGGATCTTACATGTGGCAAGAGGCGAAAGACAAATGGGGTTTTAAGGGATGGGCCGCAGCTGATGCTGCACTTGAAGCTCTTGCTGCTTTTAATCACCATGACATTATTTTTTCCGGACCCATGGGTGGCGCTGACCGGGTGATGCCCGCTGTAGCAATGGCCGAGGCCTTCCTGGCCACATCCTTGTTTTCCGGTTATAAGCGATTGCCGAAAGATGCCAACCACCCGCTTTTTAAGTTGTTCCCTGATTTTGTGGATCAATTAAAGGCATTGTAGTTTATTCATATTAATAAGGAGTTGATCATGGCAGAATTAACATCAAAGGAACGAGTTCTAAAATTGTTTCGCAAAGAGGCTGTCGATACCATGCCTTTTTTTAGCGGAATGAGCATGCTTCCCATCCAGGTTATTGATGAAATGGGAATTCGATTCGCCCAAATCCATACTTCAGCCGAATACATGGCGGAATCCGCTTTGAAATCAGCACGGATGTTTGGCTTTGATTCCACGGTGATTCCATACGACATGTGTACTATCCCAGAGGCCTTGGGAAGAGGTATCAATCTTTATGACAAATCAGAGGGCATCTTATTTCCAACAGTGCCGACAAAATGGCAGACCTTGGCCGAGGTGGAGATTCCGTCCGATTTTATGGAACAAGGACGGATGCCGATGATAGACCAAGCCTATAAAAAGCTGATTGACGAAAGCAAAAATGGTGAATTTGCTGTGGGCGCTTGGTTGCTTGGTCCTTTTACCATGGCCGGCCAGGTGATTGAGCTTGATCTTCTGCTCAAAGGGGCCAAAAAGTACAAGGAACAAGTAGATGAGTTTCTACGAAAAATGACAGATGTGGTAATTGCGGCCGGACAGCATTATCAGAGTTTGGGCGTTGATTTTATCAATATTCGGGAAATGGGCTCCGGCACAGATATATTGTCGCCCCGTATGTGGAAAACCCTTATACAACCCAATTTGATTAAAGTTTTCAATGCGTTGAATTCGCCAAAAGTTTTACATATTTGCGGCAGCACGGATATGATTATTGAAATGATGAACGAATGTGGAGCAGATGCATTAAGTGTTGACCAAAAAAATAACGTTGTTGAATCACGAAAGAAATTGGGCAACGAAACCCTTATTTTCGGCAATTTTGATCCATTTGGAACATTGGTTACAAATCAAGACCCTGCTTTTGTTGAGACCACGGTTAAACAATGCATAGATGACGGAGTGGATGCTGTATGGCCCGGGTGTGATTTGTGGCCAGATATGCCAAAAGAAAACGTTGAAGCACTGGTGCAAAGTGTCAAAAAATACGGAATCAAACCTTCACCGGCTGTTGGCCGTTTAGGTTAATCTAATTTACGGAGGTATAACTTATGACAACAAAAGAAGAATTGCTTGAGAAAATGCACACTGCAGTTGTGGAATATGAAGAAGATGAAGCTAGAGATTTGGCCCAGGAATACCTGGATGCTGGTCATGATCCCCTGGAAGGAATTATGAACGGATTGGCCAAAGGCATGGAGGAAGTCGGGCAACTTTTTGAGAATAATGAATATTTTGTTCCCGAGGTTCTTATGTGTGCTGATGCCCTGTATGCAGGCCTGGGCGTACTTAGGCCTCATGTCCCTGTGGCTGAAAATGAGCGCGGAAAAGGCCAGGTTGTTATAGGAACCATTGAAGGCGATGTCCACGATATTGGCAAAAATATTGTTAAAATGATGTTTGATGTAGCAGGTTGGACTGTTCATGATTTGGGAAAAGATGTGCCTCTTGAAAAATTTGTTGAAGAGCAGCTGAAAACAGAGTCTGAAGTGGTGGCCCTATCGGCCATGATGACGACAACCATGCTTGGCATGCAAAAAGTTATTAAAATGATTAAGGAAAAAAATCCAAACGTACAGATTTTGCTTGGCGGGGCTCCCGTAACCCAGGATGTAGCCGGCAACTACGGTGCCGATGGCTATGCCGACAATGCCAGTAATGCCGTAACGGAAGCCATCAACATGGTCAGCAAATTGCGGGAAATTGAAAGTGACAGGAAAAAGTAATTTTATATGGGTTTTGAAAGGGTCAACTTATATATAACGTTTGATCATAAAAGAAGGGGTCCTGTAGAGGACTCTTTCTTTTTATCCTGTTGCAAAGGAGATAAAGATGCAAGACGATAAAGCAACTGTCATATTCCAACCATCTGGACGCCGAGGCGAAGTTCCCAAGGACATCACGTTAATAGAAGCTTCCCGTTTGCTTGGGGTGGATATTGAATCGTTATGCGGGGAAAAAAAAGTCTGCGGCAAATGCATTGTTCGTATTGAAGATGGTTTTTATGCCAAATACAACATAGAATCCAGTCCCAATCATTTGAGCGAGTGGCAGGAAGAAGAGGCCAAATTTATCAATGCGGAAAATCGAAAAAAAGGATACCGACTGGGTTGTTGTGCCAAAGTAGAAGGGGATGTTTTGGTTTTTGTCCCTGAAGAATCCAGGGCTGGCAAACAGGTTGTGAGCAAGGCCGCCAGGGACATCAATATTTTTCATGACCCCGCAGTTTGTGTTTATTACATAGAGCTGAAAAAGCCATCCTTTGATGAACCCACTGGAGACTTTGAACGACTTTGTGAAGGTTTGGCAAGGGAATACAGCCTGACCAACCTCCGCATTGATATCCAGGCATTGCGTGCTTTACCCGGAGCCTTACGGGACGGAGACTGGAAGGTGACAGTCAGCGTGTGGAACCAAACGGAAATCATCCGGGTTCGCCCTGGCAAAACAGAGGATTATTTCGGCATTGCCATTGATATCGGTACAACTACCGTGGCCGGTTATATGTGCAATTTACGAACTATGGAAGTCGTGGATACGGTGTCTATGATGAATCCGCAGTGTAAATACGGTGAAGATGTCATGGCCCGCATCACCTATCATATGACGACGCCAGACGGTCTGAAACGAATGAGTGAAGATATCATTGAAGGCCTGAATACACTTATCAGTAAGGCGGTAGAGGCCACCCATCCGCCCAAGAAAAAAGTGAAGAAAAAAAACAATGACGATGATAGCGAACTTACTGAGTGGACAGAAAAACATGAAGAAGGCAAAACATACTACAGACTGAGCCTTGATGATATTGAGGATGTGACAATCGGTTGCAATACAGCTATGCACCATATTCTGCTTCAGCTGGATCCTCAGTTTGTCAGTCTTGCCCCGTTCCCACCGGTTAACCACTGTTCACTCGATATTCGGGCCAGGGACCTGGGGCTGCAAATCAACCCTTCAGCTAACATTTTTGTTTTGCCAAATGAGGCCGGCTTTGTAGGTGCGGACAATGTTGGCGTTCTGATAGCTGAAGAGCCTTATAAAACAACTGATTACCAGCTAATCATTGACATTGGAACCAACGGGGAACTCGTATTGGGAAACCGGGATAAACTCATTTCTTCGTCTTGCGCCACTGGACCTGCCCTGGAGGGTGCACAGCTCTCTTTCGGAATGCGGGCGGCCCCGGGCGCCATTGAAAGAATCAAAATAGATCCGGAAACCCATGAAGTGGATTACAAAGTCATCGGACGTGAAGCCTGGCTCAAATTTTCTGCTCCTGAAGAAATGAAAACCAAGGGAATCTGCGGTTCAGGTATTCTGGATGTTCTGGCCGAGCTGTACGTGGCCGGAGTGATCGATAAAAGTGGTGTATTTAGCGAGAACCAAAAATCTAATCGGTGCCGAATCAATCCCGATAGCAACCAACCAGAATTTGTCCTGGCCTGGGCAAATGAAACAAGCATTAAGCGGGATGTGGTCATCAATCAAAAAGATCTGCGTCAAATTCAGTTAGCTAAGGGGGCGCTGTATGCGGGTTGCAAGCTTATGATGCGGCGTATGGGCTTGGATAAAATAGACAAAGTTAAAATAGCCGGGGCTTTCGGAACCCATGTAAACAAACAAAAAGCATTGATTATGGGACTTTTCCCGGATTGTGAAGTGGAAAAGATCCTTGGGGTGGGCAATGCTGCGGGCGATGGCTGCAGAGCGGCTCTTCTGGACCGACGAAAGAGGATTGAAGCCAATTGGGTTTCCAGAAATGTTGAATATATTGAACTGACTGTGGAGGAAGATTTTGAGAAGCAGTTCATGCAGGCGATGCAGATTCCGCACATGAAAGATGAGTTTCCCCATCTGGAGGAAATTGTTCCACCTGAGATCCTGCATCAGAAAGTTAAGAAAAAAAGGCGAACAAAAAATTGAACACCATGGGAACCAACCATAATGCTCCGGGAAAGCATGTCCGGGTTATTGTTCAGCCCGGAGATTGCGGGCTTGAAACCATTCTGACCCTGGTCGGTCAGTCCCCCCGCATGGTTGGCTTGAAAAGCGTTGACAGTGAATGTAAGCGGGTCCATCGTTTACCAACGCTTTTAGAGTCCATTGATCTTGAGCATATTTTTTACCCAATAAGCAAAAATCCTGTTTATATGGCCGCTGAAAAAGCACGACTTCATCCTTCATGTGCGGTCCCGGCCGCTTTGTTGAAAGGAATGGAGATCTCGCTGGATTTGGCTGTACCCAAAAACACATCGGCTATCTATGAGATATTATGATTATTAAAACATCAGCTTTAAAAAATAAGAGTGTGCCCTTTAAAACCGGCAAGGGCCTCTCCCGTGAGCTATTGAATAAAATCCAAATCACCGGTGGAATGCATGGATGGGACAGTATCGTTCCCTGCCCAACCGAAAACATTGTCACCAGACATTGGGTACAATTGAAATGCAGATATGGATGCAAAAATTACAATACAAACTGGTGCTGCCCGCCTGCCAGCATCGACACCGAGAAGGCTCGGGAAATTTTGAATGAATATGAAACAGCCATTATGTTAGTTGGCTCCCAGCAATGCTCATCTTTTTATAACAAAAAAAATCGCAAACGACTATCACAAGTGCGATATTGGAAAGAAACCGTAAGTGTTGAACGATTCCTCTTCTTAGAGGGATATTACAAGGCATTCAGTCTGGTTAGCGGCCCGTGCGCTCTTTGCAAAAATTGCGGCTATCCGGACTATTGTTATTTCCCCCAGGAAAGGAGGCCATCCATGGAATCCTTTTCCATCGATGTCATCGCCACTACAGAAAAACTGGAGATAGCTGCTCCGACTGTCGCCAACACCATTAAAGATACATACCATCATTATGCCATTATTCTCGTTGAATAGGCTATCATAAAGGATCGTGGACACGATGCATTTGCGGAAAATTTATACAGGAACCCATTACGTTATTTCTGGATAGCTGAAAACCCCAAAGGTAGGAGGTTGTTTCAAAAAAACCAAAGTTTCTAAAATATATAACATCTGATATTTAAAACTTTATAATATTTGTTGACAATACAAATCTAAGCTGCTATTTAGAAATGAAAGCTAAACAGGATATTCGACAGTATGCGCATGGCACTAACCTTTAAAAAAAACAGATAAACTAAATTCGGGATCTTTTATGGCTATGGAGTTTAATTTTCAAAACGTGAAACAAAGTAGGATTTCAAGTAATATTGCCGATCAGATACAGAAGGCAATTCTCAACGGAGATCTTAAGGAGGGGGAGCGCCTACCCTCAGAAAATGATCTCATCACGCATTTTGGTGTGAGCAAATCTTCATTGCGAGAAGCGTTTAGGACTTTAGAGGCTTATGGCTTATTAGAGATCAAGCAGGGTGTAAACGGCGGTGCTTTTGTGAAAAAGGTGGATATAGAAGTTGTAAAGAAAGGGCTTGAAAACTATTTGTTTTTTATAAACCCCACGCATGAAGACTATGCCCAGTTCCGCATTTTCAATGAAACACAAATTGTAAAAGTTGCCGCCAGTAAAATTACAGACAAAGATATTGAAGAACTAAAAGAAAATATTCGTGAGATGGAGCAGGAACCTGACGGGGAAAGGTTCTATAGCGATCTCGACGTGGCCTTTCACAAAAAAATTGCTGAAATTGGTGGGAATCCAATTGTCGCGGTGGTTGTTGAAAGCGTCCAGTCCGCTCTGATCCGATTGAAAAGAATAATTGAAACAGACAGGGAGTTTTTGGACATCGTCTGTCGGGGACACTGGGAAATCCTTGAGGCCCTTGAAGCCCGGGACCCGGAAAAAGCCAGTTATTTTATGCTGAAGCACATTAACGAAGTGGAAGAGGGTTTACGAAAATGTCAAAACCGTTCTTCTTCCAAGCAAAAAGAATTATTTAAGAAAAAGAATTATGAAGTCGCCTGAAATTTTAAAGTCGAGTGAAAAGCTTTTCCACGTTTTTTCAAGGGCCTCGCTATCGCTTTCAGGTTCCATACAGGGAAAAATTTTTGGGCTATGAAAAAACAACGTTTACAAAGATAAAGTCCATTAAAGTTTATAGACATACTTCGCACAAAGGATACGGCGAAGGCTTATTTACCTCAGAATTGGTGGATGATAGGCGCTAACAACAATAATTGTTTAGTTTATTAGGAGGTAAACAATGACAAAAACACCACAAAACGGAAACGTGGACCCAAAAATCACTAAAGCTTTGCAGGAGATCGTTGGCGAGACAAATGCAACCGATAAAATTCATATCCGGTATGCTTACTCTTACGATCTGTCATTTGTAGAGCGTAAAAGTCCGGACTATGTGGCAATGCCCACCACGGTTGAGCAGATTCAGAAAATTATGAAATTTGCTAACCAAGAAAAAATTCCTGTCATTCCTTATACAGCAGGAACCAATATCGGAGGTCTCTGCATCCCCGAAGATGGTGGGATATTGTTGGATCTTAAACAAATGAACAAAATCCTAACCATTAATGATCAACTTCATTATGCTGTTATTGAACCAGGCGTTTCACATGCACAATTTGCCCATTCGCTAGCCAAATATGGATTTCGATGGAGTTGGCCGGTCGGCCCCCCTTCAGCCTCGGTTTCTTCTAATGCTCTCTGTCATGGCATCGGGGGTATGAGCGGACGCTATGGTTTGAATAGTGAAGAAATCACAAGTATGGAAGTTGTGCTGCCCACCGGAGAGCTTGTAAGGGTGGGGTCTTGTGCTATTCAGGAAGATTCATGGCACAGTTGCCTGCCGTTGCCAAGAATGGATGGCCTTTTTACAGGTTGGCTCGGTACGACGGGCGTTGTAACAAAGATTGGCTTGAGAGTACATCCCATGCCACCATATCTAAAAGTTTTTACAACATCTGCAGAAAACCTGGGAGATATGGCCTCCTATTGCCGGACAATCGGAAATTATGAAATATGTGACGATATAACAACTGTTTCATGGTGGTTGTCACAGGTACCTATCCCGTATCCTTATAAGCCAAAACCTGAAGATGCACCAGAATGGGTTTCTTTTGCAACTACTTTTTCCTGGACAGAAAAGGAAAGAGATGCCCGGGAAGAAATTTGGCAAATGGCTATGGAGGAAGAAAAAAAGAAAGGAACCACAGTCAAAGAAGCTGTGTACCCTGAGGAAGCCTTGAAGGCCAGAACTCAGCTTCCGAGCCGGATTGTCGGCTCTACAAAAAACTATACGAAACAAGCCGGCGGGGGTATTTCCTGGCCTGGAACCTTTACGCCTCTGGATAAGTGGGAACCCGTTTATAACGAGTGGAAAAAAATCCTTACCAACAGAAATTTGTCCCCTTCCGTTCGTGCAACCAACTATCGTGGTGTGCATTACGGGATGCTGCGCGCTATGATTCCATTTCCCAAGAAAGATCCTGACGCTGTCGAAAATGCACGGCAGGGAATTGTTGAATGTCTGCAGGTCGTTCTAGATAATGGAGGGATTCCTTATAAACCACCCGTTGATTTCGGAGTAGAAATAAATAAACGAGCCCATCCGGGATACCTATCGCTTATGAAGCAGATAAAAAATATGCTTGATCCTAATGATATTATGAATCGCGGGAAATTGGGGGTATAGCTAATTCATTTGTCAGTGTGGCCCATTCAAATACAATTTTAGGAGGTTATTATGAAATGGAATATTCCTTCGCTGGAAGAGTTAGAAGACAAAATATGGAGATGCACTGCATGCGGAAACTGTAAAGTAGCCTACGATTTTGGCCCTCCGCCCTTTTTTGGACAGATCTGCCCAGCAGGGGTAGAATTTGGTTTTGAAGGCAATATTGCATCCAAAGGGAAGGTGGCCTTTGCCAGGGGAATTATAAACGGTGATCTGGAATGGAACGAAGACCTCCTGAATGACGTATACAAGTGTACAGTGTGCGCCGGTTGTCAGGAACAATGTGAACTGGATCATAAACCTTTCATTCCAGAAATCATTGAATCCATGAGGCGCAAAGCTGTGGACGAAGGGGTGGGCCCAATGCCTGCTCAAAAGGTAATTGCCAAGTCCATGAGGAGTTTTGACAATCCTTATCAGGGACCGCGCAGAATGAGAACTGACTGGACAAGGCCGTTTAAGAAGGCAAAAGCTCCCATTAAAGACATAATGAAGGAGGATGCGCCTATTCTTTATTATGTCGGATGTACAGGAGCACTTAATGTTCCTGTCAGAAATCTTCCGGTTGCAACAGCTTCCATTTTTCAGAAGCTTGGCCTGGATTTTGGAATTCTGGGAGAAAATGAGGTATGTTGTGGATCGACAGCAATGCGGATAGGCGATCATGAAGAATTTAAAAGGGTCGCGGAGCACAATTTGCGCCTATTCAAGGATCTTCATGACAATCATGGGGTTAATACCATCGTTACTTCATGTGCAGGCTGCTATCGAGCCATAAAAAAGGACTATAAACTTTCTGAAGAATATGATGAGTTAATGGATGGCATCCAGGTAATTCATACAGTAGAATTACTTTATAATTTCTTCAAAGAAGGAAAAATGAAGTTTACTAAAGAATTGCCCTGGAAAGTCACTTACCATGATCCCTGCCATACCGGAAGACATCTTTCTGAATTTGAGATCGACGAGGATGGATCAGAAGCATGGCAGGGGGCCTACCTTCGAAAAAAAGATGATAACTGCCTTTTCGATATACCGCGTGAAATGCTGCAGTCCATCCCTGATATTGACTTCAGAGAGATGGAACGGATACGCAACAATTCATACTGCTGCGGTGGCGGTGGCGGTGTTATGACAGGTTATCCTGACTGGGCAGCCAAAAATGCAAGTCTTCGCATAGAAGAGGGCGAAAGCACAGGAGCTGAGCAAATGGTGTCTATCTGTCCTTTCTGTCACTATAATTTAAATCAGGGAGCAAAAAGAGTCAAAAGCCCAATGCGGCTTTACGACTTGGTAGAGCTTTTGGATATGGCTCTATAACATTAAATAAAGTGCCGTTTATCAATAAAGCAGAAACAAGGGATGAATCTTTCCATGCCGGGTTCCGTGGATCAACAGATATATTTTTTTGGATGTCCTTTTGATTGCGACGAGCAGTATGATTCCATACAGGAAAAATGCAATGGGATGGGAGCGTTGCAAAAAAATCCTGATCCACTCGACGGCGTGCTGGAAATTTTGCGAAACAAGGAATATCAGTTTGATTTCCGCGAGGCTGGCAAAATTGAAGTGCCGTCCTGGTTGTTACCCAATCCTGCAGCAGAGGATCGTTCAAGTCTAACAACAAAAAACTTTACCGCCTTTATTGATAAGGGTGGTTGCCTGGAAATGGCACAAAAGGTTAGATCGTTTGTAACAGGTGAGATTCTTCCCTCCTCCGGTATACCTTGCTTGGTAGGCATTGACCATTCACTAACAGGGGGTGCTTACAAAGCCGTCTCGGATTACTACGGGAAGGAAAATGTTTCGCTTTTGGTCATTGACACGCATACCGATGCCATCCCCATGTCTGCACATGCAGATGCAATACAGTACGATATTGATATAAACCCTTCATCTGTATATGATCCAAAGGACCCTTATCTTTACGATCGACCGGATTCCTACAATGCCAGTTCCTTCCTTTATCATATGCTGCAAAGTGACGATGTCATTCCCCAAAACCTTTTTATTATGGGCGTTTCAGATTATCCCGAGAAAAAAACATTTCGCATAAAAGACGATAGAATCCAAAGATATACATCTGCATTTAGCTCATTAAAACGAAAAGGATGTAAAATCGTAACCAAAAAAGATTGTCAGTTCGGATTTAATAAACTCAAAACGATAATCAGTAACATTTCAACGGCTTATGTATATATTTCTGTTGACATGGATATTGGCGCCGCCAATGCTGTAAATGGGGTTAGATTTCTTAACTGGAAGGGATTAGATGAGCGAATGATATTTCAGCTTATCAATGAAATCTGTGAAGTTTTCAACCGAAATGTAAAACTGGCTGGCATGGATATTGTCGAGATAAACCCGAGAAAAGCTGGTGAACAATCTCATAACGGTAAAGATAAAACATATGAAATTGCTGCAGAGATAATCAAAAAAATCGGAACTAAGCAACGCATCAAAAATAAACAATAAGATTTAACGGTTATTGAGAATGCAATATCTAATCCAGATTTAAGACCAATTTTTATAATAATGACCTGAAGAATAATAAAAGAAATCAAATATTCTTCCCAAAAAGAAAGGAAAGACCAAAATGGCAGTAACAAAACTGAAGAATTACATTGACGGAGAATGGGTTGAATCTGAATCTACTGAAATCGGAAACATTACGTGTTCAGCTACCGGCGAAATGATAGCAGAGGTACCTTATTCGACAGCGAAAGAGGTAGACCAAGCTGTTAATGCCGCCCAGGAAGCGTTTGAGGCCTGGAGAACGACTCCTCCCCTGGCCCGCGCCAGATATTTTTTCCGGCTAAAAGATGCCTTTGAAGAAAATTTTGAGGATATTTCAAAAACTCTCACCACCGAGCTGGGTAAAGCGATAGACGAAGCCCGTGGCGAAGTCCGCAGGATGATAGAAAATGTAGAGCACTGCACCGGAGTCACCACTATGCAGTGCGGGTACACAATTGAGGATATTGCAAGGGGAATCGACTGCGCCGGCCACAGACAGCCTTTGGGAGTTTTCGCGTGTATTCCCCCATACAATTTTCCTGCTATGGTCCCCTGGTGGTTTCTTCCCTATGCAGTCGTCACAGGCAACACTTATCTTGTGAAGCCTTCAGAGCAAGTTCCCATGACTCAGACGAAAATTTTTGAAGTAATAGATGATGTTGGTTTTCCCAATGGGGTCATCAATATGGTTCACGGGTCAAAGGATGTCGTAAATGGCATACTAGACAATCCGAATATTCAGGGTGTATCGTTTGTGGGGTCTACCCCAACTGCAAAATACATCTACAAAAGATGTGGAGAAACAGGAAAGCGTGTACAGTCCCTGGGGGGGGCTAAAAATATCGTTGCTGTTATGCCAGACGCAAATCTGGAAGCCAGTATGCCCTCATTGATTACTTCCTTTTTTGGATGTGCGGGACAGAGATGCCTTTCCGGCTCTATCCTGGTGCCAGTTGGGGATAACGCCGATGATTTTATAAATAAATATGTCGAGCGGGTGAAAGCCATGAAAATAGGAGACCCATTAAATGAAGATGTTGATATGGGTCCTGTGGTGAGTGAAGAGCACAAGAAAAAAGTTCTTGGGTATATCGAAAAGGGAATAGAAGAAGGCGCCGAACTCATCCTTGATGGCAGAAACTGCCAGGTTGAGGGATATCCTGATGGATATTATGTAGGCCCGACAATATTTGATCATGTTACCCCGGATATGACCATCGCGAAAGATGAGATATTCGGTCCTGTTGTAAGCATTGTGCGTGTAAAAACCCTTGATGAGGCGATTGAATTGGCCAATTCACGTGGTTTCGCCAATGCGGCTTGCATTTATACCCAAGACGGCGGTGCCGTGCGAAAATTTAAATATAATGTCAAGCCAAGTATGATCGGTATTAATATAGGCATTGCCGCCCCAATGAGCTTTTTCCCGTTTGGCGGTGCCGGGGAATCATTCTTTGGTGATATCAAGGGGCACGGCCAGGAAATTTTTCAATTTTTCACTGACACCAAAGTACTTATTGAACGCTGGTTTTGATTAAAATAGAAATGTTTTTTTGAAGGGGCATTAATCCAAACAAAACCATTTAATTAGATATTTGCTTTTGTGGGATTTTTGCCCTGCTTGCTTGCCTTTATGGTGCGGGGAAGGCTTGAAATATAAACTCGCATAAAAATTAAATGATTTTTCCGAGAATGAAATACAACAAAAGCGATTGGCATTTAACTGCGCTTAAAACAAACCTTATTGTGAGGACAACAACATGCCATTGAAGGGTTTTGGAGTCATTTTAACGTTCGCCGAAACGATTGAAACAGAAAATAAGGACTTTTACCTCCAGGGGACATCGCAATTACCGGAGGGTGAAGTGAAATCCTTTCTTTACGAATTGATAAAGGAAAAAGAAAAGCAAATTAAACAGGTCCAGAGGGTGCGCAGGGAAAATGTCGCAGAAATGATTCTGGAGCCGGTAGAGGGTTTTACCCGGGATCGCTTTCTCGTTAATCTAAGTGGTGTAAATGCTGCAGACCCTGGTGCAGTTGTCGAAACTGCACGTAAAATTGAGGAACGCAACCTTAATTACTACAGGGAAGCGGCAAAGAAGATGAAATCTCACCCTGAAGTGGCATCAGCCTTACAGCAGCTTGAAAAAAAACAAAAGAAGCTCTTAAGCAAGATGGACAGTCTATAAGTTGGATTTCCGATAATTAAATTGACTTTCTTCAATAAAACTCATTAAACAGGCGAGGAAAGAAAATGAATATCCGAATTGACGCTTTAAAATGTATCAATTGCATGGCATGTGAAATGGCATGCAGTTTTCACAGAGATGATGGATTCGCTTTTCTATCTTCCTCAATTATGGCCTACCGAGCGCGTGAAAAAAAGGATTACTTTGGTGTTCTTCTTAAGGAAGAAGAAAATTTGATTACAGCGCGTCCAGAAGGCATTGACATTAGCCGAATAGGTGAAGAGGCCGATCCTGATAAAGAAGCAGATGCGTCAGCAAAACCAATACTTCTTAGGGAAGGTTGTGATCTATGTGAAGAGATGGAGGATTATGGCCCTCTGTGCGTAGTAATCTGTCCCGTGGATGCGATTACTTGTGAAGAATAAAAAGATAGAAGGAGCGTGCCATGGAATACTTATCAACCGATAAAATTTTAATTGTTGATTTGGCGACATCAGAATCCGAGGAAGAAGAAGTGGAAGAAAGCCTGGTATCGAGCAAAATCGGTGGGGCAGGCATCACCAAATACCTTTATGAAAAATATCAGGACGATGATCCCATTGTAATTGGTACTGGCCTGCTCACCGGGACAACCTATCCCGCTTCCGCAACGAGTGTCATGACCGCAAAGAGCCCTGTTACCGGGAAAATCTGTCACTGCCCTGTTATTTTTAAGGTCGGTGTTGAAATCAAGTACTCCGGATATGATTACATTGTAGTGAAAGGCGCCGCGAACTCCCCGGTTTATCTGTGGATACATGATGGGGTGGCGGATATCATGGATGCAAGCAATATTTGGGGAAAGGATGTCTGGGAATCGACAGACTACCTTAGGGGCTTTGCCGGTGATGATCTTCTACAAACTATGCTGATCGGCAAGGCAGGTGAAAACCAATTAGACCAGGCTCAAGTCTGCTTTAATCATTGGAGCAGCCCGGATCGATTTGGGATAGGAAAAATTTTTGGAAGCAAAAATTTGAAAGGATTTGCTTTCAGGGGAATGGGTCTTTTAGACGCTGCAGATCCTGAGAGTTTTCTTTCCCGCTCCCTTGAAATTCTGAAAGACATTAAGAAAAACGATTTCATCAGCAAAAAGGGTATTGGCGAATTGGGGGATGCTATTGGAAACCATGACCTCTCCGAGTGGCTGGCCCCTATTGTGCATAGGCACAGTGCCGATTATTTTACGCCCTATGCAACCATTACCGGCTTGTTTATGGACGAAGACCCCAACCTTGTTGAAGAAACAAAGGTTCAAGAACCCGGTGTACTTGTCACAGATATTAACGCCCTGAACAGTTGTAAAAATTTGGGTTTGTCTGCGGAAAATGCTGGCCGATTTCTGAAAGCATGCGCCAAATACGGCATTGATCCACTGGCTGTTACAACGCTTTCCGGCAAAAGTTCATTGGATGAACTCCAGGGAGCTTTTGATGGGTTGACAGGCACCCTCGAATATGAGGGCAAAGCCGTATTTAGCCCTTGGGCACCCCTTAAACCGATCTTCAACGACTTTGGCCTCTCTGACGATCGCGATGAAGTGATATCTTGGTGGGAAAGAAGACAGGCGATTGCCCTTATCTTCGGCATTCACCCTTTGTTTATCCTTATGTCCCCTGAAATCACAGAAGAAAATCTTTTGGAGCTGGCCAATATTGGCACTGATCTTGATATTGGCTTAGAGGCATTAAACGAAGTCGTTAGCTATGTTAGCGAACCGGCTTAACCTGGATTCAATCGACTTTGATCCAAATAAATATTAGTGAACGAAAACACAAGATAGAAAGACGTTTTTACTGGCATGGAATCCAAGGAATCTCATTTTTTCCCATTGCAAAATTTCGCTTGCGAAGGACTACGTAAGGCGAAAATAGGAATTTATGCAGGAAAAGGGGCATCTCACTCCTGGTTGTGGTTTGTGGATCTGTTTCAAAAAAAAGAATTTTTGAATCTTTCTTTTCTTGATGAGGAATTGATCCGGCAAAAAGATTACTTAAAGGCATTGGATGTCTTGATAGTCTCTGGAGGAGACACTTTTGCAGTCGCTGAAGCTCTGAAAAAAGATGGAGCATATCAAATTCAAAGCTTTGTAGAAAATGGGGGGATTTATATTGGCTCCTGCGCAGGGGCATACCTTCCGATGAATTCTTCAAAGGAACCTTTGAATTTGTTTAACTTCGTTAATGTAAAAATAACGAATTTGGCTAAACTGCTCCCTGAAACTTTACGCCAGAGCTACAAATCATTTGTTTTATACGGGTGTGATTACCTTTTTCATCCTGTCAGGGAAGCGGTTAATCTGAAAGTGGCGAATAATCTCTACGACAATGACGTCATAGAGTTTAATGCCCCTTTGTATGGTGGACCGGGAATGACTTATGACCACCCGGAACATATTGTCGCTTATTATGATGATTTTACAAATAAAACTTCATTTCTGGTTAACCGGGAAACGGCTGAACACACTTTAATCAGGAAAGCCGCAGTGATAAGGGTCCCGTATAACAAAGGATGCTTTTATCTTATGGGGCCTCATCTGGAACACCCGGATTACAAGGATGCCAATGATTTTTTAACAAACGTTCTGTTGGGGGAGCTTTCCGAGGCGTTAAGGAAAGCCCCCCAACATCATTTGTCTAATCCAAAGAAGGTAAGCAACCTCCAAGTTGTTTCCGGCCAGGCTGCAAGCAAAATCATTAGAAATATGAAAAGCGAGCTGAGCAACTCTAGAATTGCCGCTTCCGGACTGGAATTTGTTTCAGTCAGTTGGCTGATCGGAAAAAAAGTGTATGCCCCGGATAAAATAAGGGTGTTTCTTGAGTCCATGTGGAAAAGAATAAAACTTCTTGAAAAAATAGAAAAATTAGTGGCCCGCCCTGGGATGCTTTCCTTTATAGTTGGAAATATGGGGTATCTTTCCACAGATCTCAGACAAATTAAAAATGCAGTTGATCAAAACATAGAGTCCCTTGACCTGGCAGTATGCATGTTTGAACGTCTTCAAAAAGTATCCATCAACTTTTTTGATGTCGTCTTCAAGTCCTTAAGGGAAAGTCAGCTTTAAAAAAGTATTTTTATGAACTTTAGCAAATCTTTAACATTTCAAAATTCTGTCAACTATTTTCACGTGACAATTCACTATCATTTTTTCAAAGAGTTGCAGCATCTAAATGCGACATGATTTTAGCCAATAAGCTTAACCGCAGGCCTGAATGAATAACGAGTCATTTGAATTTTCATAAACTACTGAAAAATTGATCATTGATTCCATGATTCCTTAACGAATTTGTAATCATATTTAGGAAAACAAGAAGTTATGTTTTGAGTTTTTTATACCCCGGTCCAGCCTCCGGAGTTTACCTGCAAAAATCATTCAGAACACTCCGTGCAGGCTTAAATTCTCAAATATGGTCGATTTTTCACGAAACCATCAGAGATTATCATATTGCGCCTATTGGCATACTGAAAAGGAGAACCTCAGGCCTTTACAATTAATCTGTGGAATTGATTTACACTTTCCGGTGGAATTTGAAAATTCTGCACCAAGATAGATCTCAATATTGGAATTCGATACTCATCTGCCTCTAATAATCATGATGGGAGAATAAGTTTGGGAATATTACAATTTCACTCTATGATAAAGCAGAAAATTTTGACGTTGAGCACGATCCAGGTTTTTATTTTGGTCTGCTGTGCAATTATGCCTTTAACTTTTTATTCAGAAGCCAGGGCTGAGAACTCGCTTCTGCAAGAGTCTAACTGGTTTGTGGAAATGGATCGGTTTTCGGACTCGGCACATACAGGTATAAATTGTGAGGAATGCCACGGAACCATGACAGAGAACGACTCAGAGCATCCGGATCCCGAGGATCCGGACTACCTTAAAACAGATCCCAAAAGAAATTTCGACTATCAGCTGTGTGAAAAATGTCACAAAAAAACCTATGAAAGATATAAAAAAGGCGAGCATGCCAAAGCCCTTGAAGAAGAAAAGAAAACCGGAGACGTTTCAGAAACCGGGCATGCTCCGACATGCGGCGATTGTCATTCTGCACATTATGCTCCTGCCCATCTTTCAAGGACGCAAATCGGCATGAACATGACGGAAACATGCGGCGAATGCCATACTTCGCAGAAAAAAAGCTATCTCAAAAACTTTCACGGCAAAACAGCGGTTTATCTGGAAAACGAGCGGTCTGCATATTGTACAGACTGTCATGGCGCCCATGAATGTATTTCCCTGGAAGAGGAAACCAAGGCGTTAAATGCATGCCGCAGATGCCATCCTGAAGCCGAAAAAGCCTTCACCAACGTCATTATTCATGAGTCCCAGGCGGAAGTGGAAAAGAAAAGCGACAGTAAAAGGCAAAGCCTTAAAATTGTATATGTGATGGGATCCATTTCATTAATATTTGTTGTAGCTCTATTAACTCTTCTTTATAGTCATTCATTTTTGTTACTTTTAAGAAAAATTCACGAAAAATTAAGGAAACATTAATGACAAAGAATCAGGAAAATCCAGAAACTGTTCAGCGCTTCAACGTTTTGCACAGGCTGCTGCACATTGTCGTCTTTGTAAGCTTTATAATCCTCGCTATAACAGGATTTTCGCTGAGTTTTGCGCATAACGGATTTGCCCGTTTTTTAACTTCCATTTTAGGGGGTGCGGATGGCATAGGCGGCATACATCGGTTTTTTGCAACCTTTTTTTACATAGGCGTTCTCATACACCTTTTATGGCTTATTTTTTACAAGCTGGGCCTCAAGGGGAGACTTACGGGTCCGAATACCATGACACCGGGTAAAAAAGATATCTCAGACATTTACCAAAACCTGAGATATATCTTTGGACGCGGGACCCCTCCATTGTTTAACCGGTTCAGTTATCTTCAGAAACTTGATTATTGGGCTGTAATGTTGGGCATGCAGAGCATGGGTATCACCGGCCTTATCATGTGGTATCCCGAATTTTTTACGTCATTCCTGCCAGGTTATGCAGTCAATATTGCGTTTCATTTTCATTTTCATGAAGCTGTGCTGGCAGTCTTGTACATCGGATTTGTTCACATGACGGATACACATCTTGATCCCGAGGTTTTCCCCATTGAAAAATCCATTTTCAACGGAAAAAAGCAAAGCGGGCTTTATACAAGTGAACAGCAATTGGAGTAACGTCTTACTATATCTTCATATGGAAATAAGTGCGAACTCTATCCGAATTTACCGTGTAGAATAATCACAGGGAGAAATACCCAAATGGATTTTAAAACCTTCATCTCTGCTACTAGTGGTTTTTTTTTAATCCTAATTTTGTCTTCTCACAGTTTTGGCCAAAATCAGGAAATACAGATAAATAATAATCAAATCCCTGAAATGTCCGAACTGCAAGAGGAAGAATCTCTTGAATGCATGGAATGCCATCGGGAAGCGAACATTGATTCCAATGAAGGTGTCCTTTCATCACAGGCTTTCTGCCTTGATTGTCACAAGGAAAAAGACTGCATTACAGAAAAAGATGGCATAGAGCTCAGTTTACAGCTTACCAGAGAAACCTTTATTAAAAACTTACCGATTCATCAATATGTCGCTTGTACAGAATGTCATACAGATGTCGCTCGCTCTCCTCATAGAACCGAAACCGGCTCTCAATGCACGGGATGTCACTCCGTTCACGGTGAAGCAGCCGCGCACGCCCCCCACCTTCGTGTTGAATGTCAGGCGTGTCATTTCAAGTCCGAACATGTCAAACTAGACAAGTCGGATCATATGATCAAGCTTGCTCAAGAAAATAATGCAGGAAAACCCATCAGCTTAGTGGAACATAAATTGGCTGACACATCTGACGAGGAATCCTGTCAAAAATGTCACTCCCTGGACAATTCTGTTGGCGCTCCTGCCGCAGTGCTTCCTTCGAAAGGCGCCATCTGCATATTATGCCACGCCGCTCCACTTAAAATAGGCCATTGGATGTTCGGAGCTGCGCTCCTGGTTTTTCTTGGAGGGCTGCTTTTATGCTTCAGGTCCTGGTTTCAAGGCAATGTGCAGGGCGAAAGCGAATCGCTTTCTCGTAAAATCAATCTAAGCTCTGAGTCGGTCTGGTCCACTGTTTTCTCCAAACAATTCTTTTCCATAGTAAAAATCTTCATTCTCGATATTTTGCTTCAGAGAAGAATTCTCAAGGAGAGCGTAAGCAGATGGTCCATGCATTCATTGATTTTTCTATCCATTTTGCTCCGTTTTGCCCTTGGCCTTTTTACGGCCGCAATCTTTACTGCAAACCCAGACAATGGTGTTGCCATAGCACTGATAGACAAAAACGCACCTTTTACCGCTTTTACCTACGATCTTTTGGGTTTGCTCATTTTGTTCGGCATTATTTGGTCCGTTATTAAAAGATTTATTGTAAAGCCTGAGTATGTTGTTTCTGAATACAAAGACAATATCGCCCTTGTGATCATTGGAGCGCTTATCGTGTTAGGATTTGTTCTTGAGGGGGCAAGAATACTTGTTGCCGGTGTACCTGCCTCAATTGCCGGATATGCTTTTGTTGGGTATCCTCTTTCAAAATGCTTCGCAATATTCGGGCAGGAATGGTGGGCATCTTTTTATTCAGTTCTTTGGTATCTGCATGCCGGAGTCGGCGCCTTGTTTATTGCCTGGCTGCCGTTTGGGAAGATGCGCCATATTTTTACCGTCCCGCTTACTTATTTTATTGAAGCTGTATCCAAGGTAAAAAGGGGAGAAGCCGATAGCCCACAGCGTCAACAATAAAAGTCCTATCAGCATAGGGCATAACAGCCGGGTAACAAAAAAAATCAAAAGTCATTATAAATAATACTAAAAGAAGGCATCTAAAATGACTAATGACGACGAAAAAATTCCTGAATCTTCATCTGAAGAAACAACAGAACCCGAAGAAGTTACACAACTTCCAATTCATAAATTGGATATATCCAGATTAATTGAACTGGACGCCTGTACAAGCTGTGGTGAATGCCTAAGATGGTGCCCGGTCTATGATCAAGATGCATCGGAGAACATTGTTCCCCGGAGAAAGGTTATTGATTTTCTCAAAATAGCCAGGGATCAAAACGGGTTACTGGGAAAAATACTGAGAAATGATAAAGCTCCTGAACTTTTGAAAAGCATATTAACAAAGCTATTCAATTATAAAAAAATGACCCAAAAGGACGTTGAGAGCTTTGTGGCGAATCTGTATGAATGTTCCACCTGCGGGCAATGTGAAGAAATTTGTCCAGCACATATTGACACAGTGAATCTATGGGAAGACTTAAGGGAAATAATCGTTGATGCAGGCTATGGACCTCTTGAAGCCCAGAAGGCTCTGGAAAAAAGCGTAAAAGCCTATGACAATCCATGGCAACAGCCTCGTGCCGGACGGACCAAATGGGCAAGAAGAGCCAAAAAAGACAAGTTGGTTCCCAATGAACCGAGATCCATTAAAAATGGCGGCAAAGTGCTTCTGTTTTTGGGCTGCACTGCAGCCTATGACGCCAACGTAAAACAGGTAGCCATTAATACAGTGAATATCTTAGAAGCGCTGGATGTCGATTACGGCACATTGGGAAAAGATGAAAAGTGCTGTGGCAGTGTCCTTTTGAGGATGGGAGACCCGGAGCATAAACGCCTTTTTGAACAAAATATTGAACAGTTTAACAATCTTGGGATTGAAACACTGATATCTTCATGTTCAGGGTGTTTCAAGACAATTATGCAGGATTATCCAAAGGTGGGTGAGCTCAATTTTGAAGTGCTGCATACCGTGGAATTTCTTGTACGGCTTTTGAGACAAGGGAAATTAAAATTTCCTTATTCGGTAAATCGCACGGTTACGTATCATGATCCTTGTCACCTGGGCAGAGCCTGTAGAGTATTTGAAGCCCCCCGCATAATTATGGATGCCATCCCTGGGCTTAAACTTATTGAGATGCCGCGCAATAAACAATATTCAAGGTGCTGTGGCGCTGGTGGCGGTCTGAAAGCCGGATATCCGGATATTCAAAACAAAATGGCACAAAGACGCGTTAAGGAGGCAGAAGAAACCGGAGCCGATGAATTGGTTTCTTGCTGTCCTTTTTGCTACCAAGGCCTTCAAGTGGGTATTAATGCACTTAGTTCCCATATGGTAATGAAAGACATGTCAGCCTATGTTGCTGAAGCTCTTCTGGGCTATGATGTTTTTGAAAAAGCGACAAAAGACGCAGAAGCGGCAAAGAAAAAGAAAGAAGCGGATAAATTGGCAAAGGAAAAGGAAAAAGCAAAGGCCGAAAATGATGAAGAGGATAAATCTGCCGAAAAAAAGAAAAAAGCCTTATGAAAGGAAATTAAGCCTGCAAGGCAGCTATGATCACAAGTAACGGTTGATCCCTGGATAAATTCGCGCCACTGAACAGCAGTTCTCTTTCCCTGCCTAACCGCTGATTGCTATAAAAATAAGGCTTAAATAATGTATATTAAATTTACATACTGGATGGATGAAAAAAATTTTAAGGATATACGAAAAGAACTTGAAAAAAAGGATATTTTCCCGGCAGCGGCCAAAAAAACAGTTTGCCTTCCTTTATCCTCAAAAATTCCATTTGGTTATATTCCCCCTACGGCGTGGTCCAAATTTGATCTTTGTCGTCGCCAGCTTTCCTGGTATTTTGCGTCAAAATTTGCAGGGCAATACCTTTTGATCGCTGAAAAACCCCTTACCCAATTTGGGCTTGATCTCTTGCCTGAGACAACTATCAAGAAAGCAAAATTTAGGCCAAAACACCTTCCTGATAACGAAACAATCAAGAGACTTGCAGAAAAAGAAGGGTTTAAGCACTATTGCCCACCAGAATTTCTCGATATTGGATCTATGGATGAAAAGATGAAAGACCGGTGGATGAAAATTATGGGGGTCCGTGGAATCACGTATGACGAAGTCTTTGTTGAGCAATGCGCCAACCATGCAAATTTTATTGAGCCTGAATACTTTTTAGACACCGCTAATGGAATTGCGCCGTACTCCATTGGAAAAACCAGCAAAGTCTGCTCGGCATGTCTTGAATTTTTCAATATCATTGGTAGCAAATATAAAAATAAGTACGTTGTGCCCTGCCCAGGTGCAGTATTGTTTGGCGGCATGTCAGTCAATAAATATTATTTTGTATCCAGCTCTCAGTAGAAATATGACAATAATATGCATGCAGGAGAAAAACTATGGCCATTAAAATTATTGGAGTTTCTTGCAGTCCCAGAAAAAAACAATCCACTAGATTTGCCATTGAAACCTGCCTTCTAAAAATACAAGAAGAATTTAGCCATGTTGAGATTGAACTAATTGATCTGGCACAATTAACAATTCACGGTTGTATTTCCTGTGAGCAGTGTAAAAATGGTTTGAAGTGCAGCCAGGAAGATGATTTTCAACACTTGATTCCAAAATTATCCGATCCGCGTTTAGGAGGTCTTATACTTGCCACCCCTGTCTATTTCGGGACAATGAGCAGCCAAGCCAAATCTTTCCTTGATCGATGTGTCGTTTTGCGTCGCAACGGAGCGCTGCTCCGAAATGTAGTGGGTGGGGTTATTGCAGTGGGAGGATTCAGGCACGGCGGACAGGAGACAGCTATCCATTCTGTGCATGCTGCCATGTTCATCCAGGATATGATTATAGTCGGCGATGGGCATTCGACTTTTCATTTTGGCGGAACACTCTGGAGTGGGCACCCGGATGGATATGATCAAGATACCTTTGGCAAGGAAACATTGTATAACTTGGGCAAACGTGTAACGGAAGTTGCACTGACAATTAAGCAGGAATAACGCTACGAAACAGTAGAAACATTTTTTTTCTGCGAACTTATCAATTCTAGAATTTTTTTTCGGATGCGATTTGCTTCCGGGCTTGTTCTATCCCGGGGATATGGGTAATCAATATCAAAAATTTCTAACACCCGCCCCGGTCTGGGTGAGAGAACAATAATTTTTTGACTCAAATAAACAGCTTCGTCTACGTTGTGGGTTACAAAAAGGATGGTTTCTTCCCGGTCATGCCAAACCGAAAGCAGGAAATCCTGCATTTCATTTCTGGTCTGGCTGTCCAAAGAAGCAAAAGGTTCATCCATGAGTACAACTTTGGGCTTATTAATAAGGGTTCTGGCAATGGCCGCTCTTTGCTTCATTCCTCCAGAAAGCTCTTGAGGAAGCCGATGTTCGAATCCGCTCAAGCCAAATTCGTTTATGAATTCTATAGCAGCCGAACGCCGTTGACTACGGGAAAACCCTTTAACTTCTAAACTAAATTCAATATTGCGAATCAACGTTCGCCAGGGAAATAGAGCATATTCCTGAAAAACCATACCGACTCGTTCGTCCCCGAGCTGAATGTCCTCGCCCTGCAATTTCGCCCAACCCTGATTTGGCGTTATCAGGCCAGCAATAATTTTGAGAAGGGTTGTTTTCCCGCATCCACTGGGACCGACTATAGACACAAAACACCCTGAATCCACAGTGAAATTGATGTTATCGAGTATGGCTATGCGCGTACCCAAAGCCTCACTCTCCACATAGGTTTTGCTGATATTCTTTATTTCTATACACATTGCGCAGTCAACGCCACCTTACGATTTTTCTTTCAATGAGCCGAAGCACAATATCTACACTGAAACCGATGCTACCGAATACAAGCATACCGGCCATAATTAAATCCGGTCGTTGGATATCCCTCGCTGTCATGATCATGTACCCAAGTCCGTATCCGGACTTTACACCTGTAAATTCCGCAGCTATAAGGGTCATCCAACTGATACCGATCCCTATACGGATGCCGGTTATGATAGAGGGTACAGCCCCTGGCAAAAGGACTTTCGTAAAAATAGCCGGGGAAGAAGCATTTAATGTGCGGGCTGCATCAATAAGAATAGGATCGATTCGCCGAACCCCGTAGATAGTATTGAGCAATATGGGGAAAAACGCGCCCAAAAAGATTATAAAAGCAGCAGACTTTATACCGATGCCGAACCAAAGGATCGCGATAGGAATCCACGCCAACGGGGGTATGGGTCGGATAAACTCAAAAATTGGTTCCAGGATTTGGCGTATCGCCTTTGACCATCCCATTATTAATCCAAGTGGTAAGGCGATCAATATGGCTGAGAAAAAACCGACCACTACTCTGTGTAAACTGTAGAATATATGCCAATGAAGAGGATGTCCAGGCGGCATCCCTATGGTAATCAAGGACTCAAGACCATCCAATATTTGCACAGGCGAAGGTAATTTATATTCGGGGAGCATCCCCATAAAGGAGGAAGCCTGCCAAATACACAGACAAAAAACAGGAATAACAATCCGGGGCCAATTCATCGAATTTCTGAAGGCAAAAGGTCCAGGCGGATGAAATTACGAATAAAGGCTTCTGGATCCTGTTTTTGTATATAGCCCAATTCAGAAAGGAAATTTACATATTCCTTGGCGTCTTCTATATTTAATTCAGTGGTAAAATGAACATTTTGCATAGCCTTACGAATTGTCAATTCATCCATGCCAGTATATTTTACTGCAATTTGGGCAGCCTTATCCGGATGATGGCAAACGTATTGTGTGGCTTTGGCGTGGGCCTGAATGGTCCTTTCAACAATCCTTGGATGCGCCTTCATAAAGGATTTTTCCACAACAAGTACGCAACACGGGTGTTCAGGCCATAATTTTTTGGATGCAGCCAACATTTTCCCAACACCACTAGTTATTGCTTTAGCGGGATAGGGCTCCCATGCGATAAAGGCATCGATTTGCCCAGTGCGAAGCGAGCCAATCATATCCGGTGGCTTCAGGACCATTAGATGAATTTCTTTCCTGCTTAATCCCACTTTCTTCAGGCCTTTTAGCAGAATCGCTTCTTGCACTGTGGCATGACCCGGTATTGCTATGGTTTTGCCCGCCAAATCCTGCAAACTTTCAAAATTGGCCGCGTCCTGTTTTTTAATGACGATGGCAGTGCCTTCAGTATTTACCTGGGCTACGACGACAACATCTGCAGCTTTATTTGCAAACCCCACGGTCGCAGGCGACTGTCCTACATAGGCCATATCCAAGTCACCGGATGCAAAAGCGGACATGATTTCCGGTCCGGCTCTAAAAGCCCCAACAGTATCTATAATAACACCTTCATCCGCAAAAATATCTTCTTCCTCGGCTACCCAGAAAGCCAAGTGGTGGATATCATTTTGCAAATAAGCCATCCTGACAGAAACGGGATCTCCGGCCCAACTTACAGCCAGAAAAACAATCACAAAAAAAAGGGTAAGAAATAATATTCGGATACTAGTCAATGAGGCTTTCATAGAGACTCCCCCATTTCCAAAATTTTTTTTGGAAATGAATCGCGCAAGTTGTCTTTGCCGACATCTTCTTTTCCGGAGCACTTCAACTTGAGCATTGTTAAAACGCCTTTTTCAATCCATTTTTACCCGGTGCCAAACACTTCGGATCAAAACGTATCCCGGTAATCTCCTCTTTTTCAAAATTAAATAGAGTTTTTCTTTTGCTACCCTTGTGAACACGGACAAGGGGCGAGGAGGTGACTTTCCCAACTATTGCAGAATCGATATTTCTTGCCAGAAACAGATCCTGCACCTCTTTGGAATGCTCCGGCTGAACAGCCAAAATAAATCCAAAACTCTGAAAGCAATGAAGCCAATCGATTAATCCAATGCTCATTGGCCTTGGTATCGCCTCAATATCAATTTCTCCGCCTTTACCTGAATTTTCAAGCATGATGGAAATCGTGCCAAGTATGCCGGCATTGCTGATATCCTTGGCTGCACAAGACAATTCCTTTTCTGCTATTTCTGGCAAAGCCTCCAATCGAAAGAGGAGTTGCTCCGGAGTGCTCCCGGAATTTGCATCCCAGCTTACTACAGATTTACACCCGCGGCGCCCATTGAGATCAATCCCCAGAATCAGATCATCCCCTTCCCTGGCTTGATGAGATCTGAGAAGTTTTGTGGCAGATCCTAAAATTGCAACACTCAGCGAGGCCTCTCCTGTTGCTGTGTCCGGATGGGTATGACCTCCCAACATGGGCACCTGAAGTTTCCGGCATCCCTTTTCAATTCCATTCACAATACTGCTTCGCTGGCGCTCATCTCCACTTGCCAAAACATTGACCATGCCAATAGGGCGCCCGCCCATTGCGTAAATATCATTAACTGTGACCATTACAGCTGCTTTTCCTGCAGCATAAGGCTCATTGATAAGAAGTCCGGCCATCATACCATCTGCGGCCAAAAGCAGGTATTCGCCTTTCCAGGGGATCACAGCCGCATCATCTCCATAGTTTGGCAGTTGGATACCGAACTGATGGGTCTGCTTCAGAATCTCAAAAACATATTTTATGGAATTCTTTCGGACAAGTCCAAGATAGTTCCGGACAGCCTGAACAATATCGTCTAATTCGTCATTTCCTGATAAAGATGGCGAGCCGTTAGCGTTGTCAACCATTCAAATATATGCCTTATTTTGAGTCATCTTCTACGCGGTTCAAGTCCGCTTTCATCTCTAGGTGAGGTACACCAAAATGATCTTTTACCTCCCCAATCGGTTCCCAACCACACTTTATAAAAAAAGGAACGTTGTTTTCCTGTATTTTAGCAGTAAAAAGACGGCATCCTCTTTTTTTAACCCTTTTCATCGCTTCTTTTACAAGAAAAGCCCCGGCGTGGGTGTGGCGTTCATCCATAGCCACTGCGAGACGCCCGCCTATCCAGTGCCCATCATTTGAAGGGGCTTTATAAATTCTAACCGTTCCGATAATTTTTCCTTTTTTTTCTGCAACAAGATGAATAGCATCTTCATCGTATTCATCTGTATCAGAATTTTTGAATATTGCCTGCTCTTCAACAAACACTTTCTTACGGATCTGGTAGGCTTTGTCTTTTTCCTCTAACGTTCTGGCACTGTGACAAATAATTTCAGGAAAAGGGTCAGTGCGTCCGGTCGTGTTTGCAAGCAGGCTCTCATAAACAGACAAAGCGGAGCAAGCGCCGCATTTAACACACCCTGCCTTGGCCGCCTTTGATGAAAGCCCCTTTTTTTGAATTATTCTGGCAACAGCTTTATAAATCCCTTTCATATATTCAGGATTCGGCGGTGTTTGATCCTGAAGCTTTGATCCCGGAATCGGTCTCAGCGGCACGACAAATGGAAACACTCCCAAATCTGCCAGAAATTCGCTTCCCCAAAGGATGGATTCCCGGGTTTCGCCAAGCCCTGATATTAGAAAACTGCTTACCTGGTTTGGACCAAACAAATCCACTGCCCTTTTCCACGCCTTTTCATAATGGGCCAGGCCGATATCCGCCTTGGCAGGTGCAACTGCTTTTAGGATGGCTTGGTCAAAGCTTTCCACATGAATGCCAACAGCCTCTGCCCCGGCATCATGGAGTTGATCAATCAAAGAAAGATCCGGTGGCGGCGCGCATTGAACTTGTATAGGGATATCTACCTGGGCTTTAATTGCTTTTGTACATTGGGCAAGATAAGCAATTTCACTGCCAGGCGGATCCCCAGTACCTGTTGTCAGGACAATATGCGTTATATTGTCATTCTCATATGCTACGCGTACAACCTGCGACAGTTGTGTGGGCGTCTTATATTTTACAGTGGAATTATTTGAAAGGGAAATTTCTGTTGCGCAGAAGGCACATTGCTGTCCCTTTTTCCAGTGAACACAATTCTGCAGCACGGTTGTCGCAAGGCAGTCCTTGCCGTGGAGCAACGCGAATTTCCTATATGGAACACCATCATCTGTTTTGTAATGATAAAATTTGGGTTCTGCTACAACATCAATGGAGGCGATCTTCCGATTATTTTTTAAAAGAAGATAATTTTGTCCCTCTTTTTGCAATGAATAAGGGGATTTTTTTATATAATGACCCGCAATAGGGGCAGAAAAAACTACACCATTAACAATAAATGCGCTGCCCTCCGTAGGTCCTGCACCACCTTTGCTTTCATGCCCGGGTAATGCAAGACGGACACCAAAGCTTTGTAGTTCAGTAATTATATCGTGCATGAAACTCGGTTCCGAATTTTGTTATTTCTTTAATTCTATCCGTTAAAAAGTTCGCGGGGCACTCAATTGAGCTTTGCGCATAATTTCAATCTGTTGGAAATTCGAAAAATCTACTTGCCAGCCTAATTTGCAAGAAATAATTATAACTTAATTCTTAAAAAAAAGTATATTATCATTTTCTACATCGCAATACGCTATACGTTCTGTCCGAATACTGTTTTGTCGGAGATATGTCGGTAAGGGCAATTGTTGGATCTCAATTTTAAGTCGGGGGCCTTGTCCTCGGGGTAAGAATATATTCTCCTGAATCCCAGGTTTTTTGCATGGATTACAAAACTAGTTTGCAGCTGATTCATGGAATACACAGCCTTGGGGAGCCCGGAAAAGTGACTTAAATTTTACTTTTACCAATTGTTTAGTATTTAATCAAAATATCAATCAATGTCAAGAGAAGTTCGCAGAAATTAGCAGTACTCAATGAAAATCTCTGGATATACGCAGTGAGTATATCCGGGAATGTTTAATCAGGATGGACCGAGGAAGCGGGCTGTGCTTTGCATGTCATGCCAGATTCTGTTTTATGGATTATAATATTCTTAAGCCAATTATCGTTGTCTTCTATGGAAAAATCCGTTCGGAAATGGGATCCCCGACTTTCAGTTCGCATAAGTGCGGCCTTGCAGACGGCTGTGGCAATCAGTCGCATGTTATAGAGTTCAAGTGATTTGATCAATTCGGCAGGAGTTCTCACACGAATATCCGGCCATGGATTTTCAAGCATTTGCAGCGCCTGTTCCAGATGGGCTCTATGGCGCAGGATTCCCGCCTTATGCCACATTACTTGTTTTAGATTGGATAGAAGTTCGTCCGAATCTGTGCCCCTTGAAGAAAACTGCTGATCTATTCTATATCTCTCATTGTCGGCAAGAGATTTAATCACATTGGGTTTCTGGGGTGTTTTTGTCTGTACAGCCGCACAGCTGCCTGAAATGGATCCCATGGAAAAAATTTCAGAAAGAGAATTGCCGCCCAGTCTGTTTGCACCGTGTGCCCCGGCCGCGATTTCCCCGGCGGCAAAAAGTCCGGCCAGGGGAGTTTGTCCATAGTCGTCTGTTATGGCACCACCCATGCAGAAATGGGCCGTCGGCACCACCTGAAAACGTTTTTCACCTTTCCAGTAGGAGGCAGGGAGCAAATGCGATAGTTGCTTATCTATGCCTGACGGCATATGAGTGAGATCCAGCACAACGATTCCTTTTACAGTCTCCCTCATCATTATCTGGGCCAGCAAATCCCGGGTTACGGTCAGAAAGTCATCAAATCCATATTTTTTAATTATGTTTTCACCTGCTTGGTTTTTCAGAGAGACGCCATCTTGTGCTAAAAGTTTTTCATTCAACAAGAGACGACTGCCTCTTCTGCCCATAGCTGTTGGATAAAACTGGACAAATTCCATGTCCTTGAGCGGTAATCCCAGTTCATAACAAAGGGCCTGCCCATCTCCGGTAATACCAGGAACATTATTGGTGTTCATAAAAATTTGAGAGTACCCTCCTGTTGCCAATACCACGGCAGGCGCCAATATTGTTATGAAACGTCCATCCGTTGTGATACCACAGGCTCCCGAAACGCGACCATCTGATGATAGAATGCTGGAAACAAACAGATGTTCTTCAAATACAACACCTTGTTTGGCAGCGAAGTGTTTCAGAGGAAAAACGATATCACTACCCCTCCAATTGGCTGCGACCAAATGTCTGGGATATTGATGCCCGGGGATATGCAGCAACATCGGTTTGTCTCCGTCCATGGCAAATGCAGCACCGCATTGCTGTAAAAAAGCAGTTTCATTTTCTTGTTGTCGGGCGATAGCTTCGACCATAGCCCGGTCGTTCAAAAAACGCCCTACTTTCAATGTATCATCAATATACTTGTCAATATTGTCTTCAGCGGGTCCGAATCCCAAGGTGGCCATGACACCTTTAGAAATGTAGGTATTCGATGTTTTTCCGATGTTCAACTTGGAGGCCATCACAACATCCGCACCTGTTGATTTTGCAGCAATTGCGGCTCTAAGACCGGCTCCGCCGCTACCTATAACCAGCACATCACACGAAATTGTCTTGCCCGTCTCTAACGGCATTCGCCTCTCCTTTCCGCAGGCAGATTATTAGTGTTCGCAAAAACACCATCCCATTTGATAATGACTATCCGAAGCTGAGCTTGAACAGAATGGACTTGACCATTAACAAGTCCAGATTCAAGGACTATTAAAGAACAGCGGTAAGTTAAAACCCACGAGGCACTGTCTGTGCTTCGACGAACTCCAAAAGGCCTTCTATACCACCTTCACGGCCGATACCAGAGGACTTCATGCCACCAAACGGTGCTTCCGATGTCGGACCAGTGCCGGTATTCCAGCCAACGTGCCCGAAGCGCAGGCCAGCCGTTACGCGCCGGGCACGTTCTGCGTCGGCGGTAAACACGTAAGAGGCCAAACCAAACTCAGTGTCATTGCCTGCCTCAATCACTTCCTCTTCGGTACCAAACAGCACGATGGGAACCAGCGGGCCGAAAGTCTCTTCCTGGTAACAGCACATCTCCCTGCTCACACCCTTCACCACGGTTGGCGGGAAGAAAAGCCCCTCACCCAATTCATCCGGCAGTTTGCCTGCCATCAAACTGGCGCCTTTTTCAAGAGCATCTTGCAGATGACGTTTTACTTTATCGAAGCCCTGCTTGTTTACCAGCGGACCAATGTCAACGTCTTCATTCATACCATCGCCAACGGTCATCGTGTTGACACGCCCGGTCAGTTTCTCGCAGAATACGTCCGCCACTTCCTCGTGGACAAAGATCCGGTTGGCACATACACAGGTCTGACCGCCGCCTCGGAACTTGTTGGCAATGAGGTTATCGGCGGCAGCATCCAGGTCCGCATCGTCAAAAACGATGAACGGTGCGTTGCCACCCAGTTCCAGGGACAGTTTCTTCACCTGTTCGGCGGTATCAACAATCAGCTTCCGCCCCACTTCTGTGGAACCGGTGAAGCTGAGCATCGGAACATCGGGATTTTTACACAGCACCTTGCCGATCACACTGGCCTTGCCCATCACCAGGTTAACCATGCCATCTGACAAATCCACATGCTTATCCATTAGGCTAAACAGCGCAATCATGGTCAGTGGTGTTTCACTGGCCGGCTTGATGACAGAGGGACAGCCAGCTGCCAATGCCGCGGATAGCTTCTTGGCAATCATGGCAATCGGAAAGTTCCAGGGCGTGATCAGCCCAACCACACCGATGGGACGATAATGTATAGTCCAAGTGCAGTCCTTGGGCTTCTCGGGGATAGTGTGGGAATCCAGCAGCTGGATGTGTTTGGAATAGTAATCAAAAAAACTCGCTGCATAATCCACCTCACCCCGGGCTTCTTTGAGTGGTTTGCCATGCTCCATGCAGAGGATTCGGCCCATCTCTTCCTTGTTATTCCTGAGGGTGTCCCGGATGTCTTCCAGCCATTTACGACGGGTTGCAATACTATAGGGACTGGTCAGCCGAAGCGCGGATTTAGCGGCATCTACAGCGGCGTTTACTTCACCCTCTGACATGGACGCAACCTGAGCCACCACTTCTCCTTTGGCGGGGTTGTAAACATCGTAAGTGTTGCCATGCTCATTATCAGTCCAGCGACCACTGATATAGCCAGTCAGGTTTTCCAACAGGGGGGACTCGATCATGTTGGCTCCTCTTATGTGATTGGCTACGCCCCGGAGCGAAGCGTAGTGATAGGGGTCTTGGTTGCGTCAGGCTTTAAGTATATTAGGGGTTACTCTTTACTTCATTTAAAAATACCAGCATTCCACTTGTATGTAAAGGCTTTTGTTGCCATCTGATTTTGTCGGCGGTTCAGCGCATGCCGTGCGAAAGTCCAACCTGTTTTTCTCCTTTTAAATGGTAAAGGAAAAAGAACCGGGCGGCAATTGTCTGTGCTTCGGGTATATGCCCGGCAAGAGGCAATTAACTCAGCGCGGCGTACCATTGAGTTTGTTTTCACCTGCCGGAGATGACGACGCGGAACAATTTGCAAACAATAATGGCTGGAATTCCGGCGCATAGAATGGACATTGCGGCAATCCCTTCTGATTGGTTAACCACGAGGGTATCGAAATGGTTAAAACTCTGGCGCTTTAGTTTTGAAGATACCTGTAGCGTTGCGCATGTTGCCGATTTAAATTCAAAAAAATATATTTGGAAAACTGTCTGCTGTTTCGATGCTTACTGTTTGATTTAGCAGTGTAATTTGTGTATGTTTGATTTTGATGGGCTTCCGTTTTTTAACTTTTTTTTTGGTTGGTACAATTGATACAAAAATTTTGAGTTAAGAATTGCTCAACCCATAGTATCCTGTGATTATCAAATCTGTTAACACCTCTTGGTAGGGGGAGGAAATATGAAAATTGCTAACGTGCAAGTGTTTACGGGCGACGGGAAAGGAAAGACCACTTCAGCGATAGGCTTGGCAATCCAGGCTGCCGGGGCTAACTTGAAAGTGTTCATCCTGCAATTCGTCAAAAAGGGAAATTACAGCGAAATCAAAGCCCTGAAGAGGTTTTCCGACTTGATCGAGGTCGAGCAGTTCGGCCTGGGCCGATTTACAAATGAAATGCCTGAACCTGAAGATATTAAGGCTGGTAACCAGGGGTTGAAACGGGCTCGGGAAATCATTATCTCTGATCGGTACGATCTCGTGATTCTGGACGAGGCTAACGTGGCGATTAAATTAGGCGTGATAGAGGAACATGAAATTGTCGACTTGATGATTAACAAACCGTCCCGTCTCAAGCTACTGATTACCGGTCGGTATGCCTCAAAAAATATCATCAGTCTTGCTGAAAGCGTTACAGAGTTCACGGCCCGACGACATTATATGGAAGCAGGCGTTCATGCGAGAATGGGGATCGAATTTTAATACAAGTGCACAAAGCGGGCTCTTTGGATATATCCGGTGACAGAATCCATGAAAGAAAAAAGCAGGATAGGGGACACCTGATGCCGCCATATTTCTTTTGCTGCTTGTTTTCTTTTCTGCTCCGGAAAATAACGGGGGAGTAAATCGTTACCCATTATGGCTATATTGTAATGAAACCTGCCTCCTGAAAACGACTCCGCGCCGGAGCCACAAGGTCGGAAAAACAAAGACAAACCCGTCACAAAGCGCCGGAATCAAGGATTTCTTTGAAGCGAAGGGCATTTTGGGGTGCAGCCGGGCCGTCGGTGTTGTCAAAATAGACATGCACGGTTCTGCCTTCATGTCGCCATGCTTTCACCTTCCGGGCCCATTGGGCGAGTTCATCCTCACTGTAGGCGGACTGATAGGTCTGGGTGCGGCCGTGGAGACGCACATAAACCATGTCCGTGCTCACCGCATCCCAGCGGGGCCAGTCAGCGGCATCGGAAATGCATACGCCCAGGCCGCGGTCTTCCAAAAGCGAGGCCACCTCCGGCACAAACCATGAAGAATCGCGAAATTCCAGCGCATGGCGGACTTCTTTCCAGGATTGCAGGGCATCGGCAAAACCCCTTAACCGGTCTATGTCCATGGAAAACGAAGCCGGCAGCTGCCAGAGCACTGCCGGGATTTTGTGCTGCAGTGGCAACACGTTGTTTTTCTGTTTCTGCACCGCCTGCAAAGGATCTTTTAACCGCTTGGTATGCGTGGTGTACCGGCTGCCTTTGATGGCAAAGAAAAAATCATCCGGGGTCCGCGTTTTCCAGCTGCTGATGATATTTTCCTGCAGCAGCCGGTAAAACGTGGCATTGACCTCCACTGCGTTAAAATATTTTGTGTAGTGCTCAAGCCATTTTTTCTGTACAACCCCGGCGAAAAAATCCGCCTTCCATGCCTTGTAGTTCCAGCCGCTGGTGCCGATAAACAGCTGAGGGCTTGTTTCCGTCAAAACGTTTCTCCTGGCTGCTGTGCAAACGAAAGCCGATCAAACAATTGATGACGCCGTAACTACCTAAAACTTATATAACCGCTAACCAATAAAAAAATAACTTTTTTAGTTTACTTAAGACTTGATGCCTTCGTAAAAAGTCGATTTTCAGATGGCACCGTAAAAAAGACTTTTTACAGGCTCATCACAATCAAATTTTCGAATTTTAAAGAAAATTAAACAGATTCCACACCAATGTCAACAATTGCCGGCAAACAAAAACCAGGTGCCTGTACACCAAAGCATACCAGAAAACCCATCATACCATCATCTTGACAAAAAAAAGGAATTCAATTAAGGGTGACTAAGAATCCACTGCGCAAAGCCAAATCGCGCTTTGCGCCCCCAGGCAAGGACTGGTTTTGTCATGAAAGAAAATTCCGGCGTGCACCGGTTTTTACTCACGTTCCTGCTTTTTCTCGTCCTGCCCTGCATTGCCGCGGCGCAAAGCGACAAGTCCCTGAGTTACTGGCTGGGATCCGGCTATGAGGTGCCGGAAGTCCGAACCGGCGCCCTCACCATTGTCCCCGAAATCAAACTTGGCATGGACTGCAGTAATAACTGCTCAATTGACGCCCTGTCCGGCAAAAACGCCTCGGACCTGACAATTGTCATGACACCGGAGATGACCATCCGTTCCCGAGGGCCTGCGCACTTTCTGGGCGTTGATATCGGCTTTAAGAGCGATATATTGACCACCCGATCCGCTGAGCCAAATATAAACAGCCATATTTCCATAAACGGGAGAATGGCGCTGCCGGGACAATCTTTTTTAACCGGCCGCATCAATGTCCGCCGCATGCACGAAGAAAACGGCGGGGCTGAATCCCTGCGCGTCGGCATTGGAACTGTTTTGCCCCTGAACCTGGATGGTGCAATCGAACTATGGGGCGGGCACATGGACCGGGAACGCAAGGATCTCAACGACATTAGCGGATTGTGCTGCGGCATGTCCATTGATTGGAAGGCCACACCGCTGACCTGCTTTGAGGCCAGGGCCGAAACTTCTGTTGAAGAAACCGCCATGGCGGGCTCGCCGGGCAAGGGGGTATTTGACGCCCGGGCGCGGGTGGATCACAAAGTGTTGGAAAACCTTTTGGCGGGTGTCAATGTCCAATACAAAAACAATGACTACAAAGGCATTGATATAACGGATCAATACCTGGATTTTGGCCCCAGGCTCACCTATTTCTGGGACCGCAAAATCAGCGTGGAAGCCAGTCACACATACAGGCAAAAAGACAGTAACGTGGCAAAAAGGCGATACACGGAAAATAAATTCGACCTGGCCATAAACGGAAAATTTTAAGGCAAAATCAACAAAAAGCCCTGGCTTTACACCTCTTCGCAGCGCCCGGAATCAAAATCCCGGGCGCTGCGCATGCAATTTATTTTACCTTGATTCCCGCCAGTTCCTTTACAAGGCGCTTGCGTTCCTTGATGTCATACTGGGAGGTGATGGCGATCTGCTCCATGATGGGGGATCCGCCGCCGTGGTAGTTGCCGTAGTTCATGGTGCCGGCTGCTCCGGTGCAGGTGTTTTCAATGAAATACAGCCAGAACTTGATCTGGTCGTCCACGGATATATTGGGATTGCGCTTGAGGTATTTTTCCAGAATCGGCTTTAGTTCCGGGTTGGTGATATCGCTTTCATACGGAAACGTGGACGGAAATCCGCCGGCGATGTTGCACAGCATTTCCTGCTCGTGAAACACGGCTTCCCCGGTCAGGCAGCGGCCCACGTTGGCATAGATGGAATCGGGAATGTAGCTGCCCGGCCCGTAGGGGGCCCGGCCCATGCCCGGGATATAGACCTCGGGTTTGCCAAAATCAGAGGCGGTGTAGCCGGCTGCATAGCCCAGCTCGGTGACTTTGATGATCTCGGAAAACATTTCCCGCACATGGGAGGTTTTCTCAATGCCGTTGTATTCCGCGGCCGTGGCGGCCAGGCCCAGCAAAACATCTCCCAGGGCCGGCTTGCAGCCCGAATAGCTGTGACGGTGAAACAGGGCAAACAAAAGCGCGCAGATGCCGCCGTGATCGTTTTCCCCGCACAGAAACACCCGATCCCAGGGAATAAAGGTGTCTTCAAACAACAGGTAGGAGTCGGTGTATCCGCCGTCAAAACCTCTTTGGTAGGTTTCCCGCGGCCTGGAATTGTGCGGGTGAATTACCTGGTAAAGGCCCTCGTGATCCGCCGGGACGGCAAAGGCCACGGCATAGTCCTTTTCATTGGGCCCCAGGGCCCGGGTGGGTACCACAAGGATTTCATCGGCAATGGAGGCCTCGGAGATGTGCAGCTTGCAGCCCTTGACAACAATGCCTTCCTTTGTTTTCTCCTTGACGTGCAGGTACATGTCCGGATCGGCCTGATCGGCCGGGCGCTTTAAACGCTCGCCTTTCATGTCGGTCTGGGCGCAGCAGCCCACCAGGTCGTTTTTCTGAAAATTTTCCAGCCATTTTAAAAAGTTTTGATGGTACTCGGTGTTGCCGCTGTTGAGCTTGTCGGCCTCAAAGGAAACCGCGTTAATGGCGTTGATGGCATCCACGCCCATGCAGCGCTGGATGCAGCCGCCGACCTTTTTGCACAAATACCGGGTCATGTCCTGCTTTTTATGCAGATCCGCAGGGGACTGGTGAACGTGGCAGAACCGGTTGATGGTCTCTCCGGTGAGATGGGAGGTGGCGGTGCAAAGATCTTTTCCCTCGGGGCTGGCGGCTTCATCAAACGTCATGCCCATAACATTTAAGGCACTCACCTGAACTTCATCGTCGCGGTCGATTTTGCCGCCATTGAAATACAGGTTGCGCCGCATCTTTTTGAGGCCGTCGATATACTCCTGCTTGGTTCTCATTCTGATTTTCCTCGCTCATATAAAAAAAGTGTTTTAAGCAATGATGGCGCAATCGCTAACCCAAGACCTGCCCCACAAGGGAAGGCTCGTGACCGGGGATTACCAGATCCCGGCTTTGGGCTTGAGAAACGGTTTTCCACATGCTTTCAAACCATTGACTCAAATCAATATGAATGCCCGGCGGGGCAAAAGGCAAATCCGGTCGGGGCGGAAGCGCGAATGTATTGCCCGCAAGGTCCGCGGATTCGGAGAGCTGCGGGTTGATATTATAATTACAGTAAGCCAGGTCTCCTGCAAGCACGGCCCTTCCCTTTGCGGTTTGAATGGAAAGCCCCTGCATGCCCTGACTGTGGCCGGGCAAAAGCATCGTGGACACACCTTCTGCGATTTGCCGCTCCCCATCGACGATCACCAGGTCCATTTTTTCCAACCCGGCAAAAAGCGGCTGCTCATAAACGGCTCTGGCAACGGGTACCGGGTTGAAGGCTGTCTCCCATTCTTTTTTCTGCACCATGATCCGGGCGTTTTCAAACAGATGAACGGCTGCGCAATGATCAAAATGCAGGTGTGTGAGCACCAGGATGTCGATTTCCTCAGGTGCGGTACCCACGGTTTCAAGGGCCTGCCGGATGCCTTTTTCACCGCCGCCGCTGACCGGGAATCCATGAACGAAGCCATCGCTGCCGGGTGCGGCAACCCCTGCATCCACCAGAATCTTCCGGCTGCCGCCCTCGAGGTAAAACACGAAAACCGGTGCGGTCACATAGGTTTGCATGTCGCCCATCATAGCCAGTACTCCCAGAGGAGCGGTGATTTCTGCGACTTTCAGGGGATGAATTTTGTATAAAGCCATGTTATTTGCCTCCCTTTTCCATTTCAGCGCGTGCCTCTTCCTGGACTTTGCGCCAAAGGGTTTTGCCGGTGGCCCCTTTTGGCAGGGAGTCCACAAAAAGAATCTGCCTGGGATATTTATAAGCGGCCATCTGTTTTTTTGACCAATCGATGATGTCTTTTTCCGAGATGCTGTCCCGGTAATCCGCCTTGGGCACGATATAAGCGCGGACCTCCTCGACACGGACAGGGTCAGGGACCCCCACCACGCAGGCTTCAAGCACTGCCGGATGGGCGTAAAGGCTGTTTTCCACCTCTGCCGGCCACACCTTGAAGCCGGCCGCATTGATCATCCGCTTGGTGCGGTCCACGATGAAAAAATAACCTTCTTCATCCATGGTGCAGATATCGCCGGTTCGGAAAAACTGCTTGCCGTCTGTTTCAATAAACGCATCTTTACTGTCTTCCGGGCGGTTCCAATAGCCCTGGAACACTTCAGGGCCGTTGATGACCAGTTCTCCGGAGTTGTTCACGGCCAGTTCCTCCTGGGTTTCCACATCAATAATACGGGCATCCACCCCGAAATCCGGAATCCCGATGCACTGCATCTTGGGCCGGTCCGGGGGGTTGAAATGGGTCTGGGAAATGGTTTCGGTCAGGCCGTAGCCTTCCACGTAGGAAAGTCCTGTGAGTTCGTTTAAGCGGCTGCCGATGGCTTCCGGCAAGGGCGCCCCGCCCCCGCCGACCACCACCAGGGAACTCAGGTCCCGGCCGGAAACATCCGGGGCGGACAGCAAGTCCACTACCATGGTGGAGATGTTGACCCAATGGGTCACCTGATATTTTTCAATGGCATTCAGGGCGGCGCCCCGGTCCCAGCGGGTCAGCAGCACCAGGGTGGCACCGGCAAAAAGCGGGGCCAGCATGCTGTGGATCAGGCCGGTCACATGAAAAAACGGCAGAACCGACAAATGTACGCTGGATGCCGTATTGGTCAGCCAGTAATAGGCGCTGACCAGGTTGGCCATGACCGTGCGGTGGGTATGAATGCAGCCCTTGGGCTTGCCTGTGGAGCCGGATGTATAGGGCAGCAGGCACATGTCATCCGGTCCGACGGTCACATCCGGCGCCGGACTCTGCTTTGCTATCAGGGCGTTCCATTCCAGGCAGGATTCCGGGCAGGCCGGGGTCTTGGGCATGGGATCGGGCACGGGCAGCGCCGGGTTTTCCGGCAGGTAATCGGAATATCGGCCGGCAATAATGAACTTCAGCCCCGTGCTTTGCCCAACGGCCTCTGCAGCGGGCAGCAGGTCAGTGGTGGTGATAAGGGCCGATGCGCCGGCATCTTTGAGGATAAAGGCCAGTTCCTTTTCATTGTTCATGGGATTGACCGGCACCACCACGGCATTGGCCCGCATAACCGCATAAAAAGAAATAATATAGTGGGGCGTGTTCTGCATGTAAACCGCAACCCGCTCGCCTTTCTGAATGCCGCCTGCTGACAGGGCACCGGCCAGGCTCTTGATTTCACCGACCATGCGGCGATAACTCAAAGGCTGGCCGTAATAATTGACAGCGGCTTTTTCCGGGTAAAACTCCGCTGCTGTTTCAATCAGGCGAAAAAGGGGCACTTCGGGATAAGCCAGGGTTTTGGGCAGCCGGTTTGGCCAGAACGGTTCATGTAGCCTGTTCAAGATTTTCCTCCTTGTTATAAAATTTGATATTCGACAAATTGACGCATTTGCAAACACTGTTTCTTCATTGGTTAGCAAAAGCTGTGCCGATCAAGGAGAAGCCCAAAAAAAGGGCTCATTCAGAAAGTTCAGGGGGGCAGAAGCCGGGACAAAACAACAGCACGGGCAACAGAGACAAGCAATGGCGGGTAAATACAGGGCGCTACGCCTGTTGCCAAAAAGCAACAACCAGTGTTGCTTTTTGGCGGCAGATTAAAGACCGTATTTCCTTTTTTTGCGAAGCACGGTTGAAGGCGCCACTTTCAGGGCCCGGGCAGCAGCGCGAATACCCCCGTGGGTCTCCAGGGCCTGCTTGAGCGTGTCGCGATCCCACCGGGTTTTGACCTGCTGATAAGATGAATTTGCAAAACCCGCTGCTGACTCCGGAAAACCGGATCCGTCAATCCACCGGCAGATGTCATCCGCTGTGATTTCGTGGTTTTGAACAATGGCATGCAGCCGCTGCATGGTATTTTCCAGCTGCCGCACGTTTCCTGGCCAGGAAAAGGCCTCAAGGGCTCTTTGTGCGGCCCGGGAAAGCGCCTTGCCGCTTGCGCCCCCGGCTGCGGCATTGGTTAGAAAATGCCGGGCAAGGGGGGAAACATCCTCTTTTCTGTCCCTTAAAGACGGAACAAAAATCGGCATACCGGCCATGCGGTAATAAAGATCCTCCCGAAAGCGCCCCTTTGCAACAGTATCGGCCAGATTCTGGTTGGTCGCGCAGATCACCCGGACATCCACCTGGTGCAGGCTTGTTGCACCCACAGGGTAATAGGCCATGTCCTGGAGAAACCGCAGCAGCTTGGCCTGTGCGGCCATGGGCATTTCCGCCACCTCGTCGAGAAACAGGGTGCCCCCGTGGGCAAGCTTGACCAATCCCTGCTTCCCCTGGCGGCTGGCCCCTGTAAAGGCGCCGCCCTGGTAGCCGAAAAGCTCCGCTTCAAACAGCTGTTCATTGATGGCCGCGCAATTGACCGGTATAAAAGGGCCGCCGGACCGAGGGCCGTGTCCGTGGATAAACCGGGCCACCAGGTCCTTGCCGGTACCGGATTCCCCGAGCAGCAATACCGGCAGCTCCGAGGAAGCGATCCGGCGGGATACATCCAGAACCCGGATCATTTCCGGACTTTCCGCAACCAGCCGGGGGCTGTTCATGTACGGATCATGCCCGGAGTCCGGGGCTTCGGACGGCTGCTGGGTCAGGCGGAGAATATCCGGGTTTCGCACATTGGTCACCACTGCCTGGATGCGGCCCCTCCCGTCAAATATGGGGTTGCCCGTGACCAGCACCTGCTTTCCGGTCTTGATGCGCTGGACAAGGGTCACCGGCTTTTTCTGCCTGAGCACTTCAACGGTAACAGAGGGGGTGACAATGCCATCGGCAACCAAGTGGTGCATGGGCCGTCCCATGGCCGCCTGCACATCCTGATCGCTGACTTCGGTGATTCTGCGATAGCTTTCATTGAGGTTGATGAGAACGCCGTTTGCATCACAAAGCACCAGACCGTCATAAGAGCCGGAAAAAGCCATCATCAGGTCCCGGAAACGATTTGCCGAAGACATTGATTTCATCTGAGCCCGCCTTTTTTAAGTTCAGCGCAGCCGCTGGCGCGGCCGGCAGATGATACATACGCCTAAACCAAACTTTAGGATACTGTATTTATGTAGACGGGCAACAGGTATTTGTCAAACCCAAAGCCGGCCGCGCAATCACCCTGTTTTGCGCGGGACGGATTGAAAAGGGACAAAGCCGTATCGCAGTAAATAGTGGGTGTTAAAGGCTGATGGTTTCGTAAAAAGTAAGTGTTCAGATGGCGCCGTAAAAAGTTCAAGATCAAGGCTTGCGCGATTCCGAAGAATGCAGCGTACTTATCCGTACGTGAAATTCTGAGGAATCGCGTGTAACGCAGATATTGAACTTTTTACGGCGCCATCAAAGGCTGTGATCCAGAACGATTTTTCCTGCGGATTCGGCCTTTAAAAACGCCTTTAATGCATCTCCCAGATCCCTGCGGCCGATGACCCGGGCGGTTTTTTCCACACCAGGGCATGCCCACTGACCGGCAAGCTTTTCCCAGACACCTTTTTTTTCCGCAATGGGGATTTCCACCGAATCCACGCCCAGCAGGTTCACCCCCCTGAGGATAAACGGCAGCACCGTTGTTTCAACCTGCGTGCCGCCGGCCAGGCCGCAGCAGGAAACAGAACCTCCCGGAGAAATCTGTTTGAGCAGCTCTGCCAGGGGGGCCCCGCCCACGGTATCCACGGCGTTTGCAAACCCGGGTTTTAAAAGCGGCTTTTTGGACGGCTCCAAAACCTCCCTGCCAACCACCTCGGATGCGCCGAGTTGCCTGAGGGGCTCTGCCTGATCGACCTTGCCGCTGACAGCCGCCACTTCAAAGCCGATTTTTGACAGAATCTCAACGGCCACGCTACCCACCGAACCGCTGGCGCCCGTGACCACTGCCCTGCCCTGCCCGGCTGCAGCGCCCATTTTCAGCAGCTTCTCCACGCAAAGCCCCGCTGTCAGACCTGCGGTACCGTATACCATTGCTTTTCCGGCATCCCAGCCCGGGGGCATGGGTACGCACCAATCCGCCGGCACCCGGATGTATTGTCCGAAACCGCCCGGGGTGTTCATTCCCAGATCATAGCCGGTCACGATCACCTGCTCGCCCGCGGCAGGCCCCCGCCGGGATTCGACGACTTCGCCGGCAGCATCAATTCCGGGAGTATGCGGGTAGCTGCGGGTAACGCCTTTATTGCCGGAAGCCGAAAGGGCATCCTTATAGTTGAGCGACGAATGCGTGACCCGGATGAGCACGTCGTTTTCAGGCAGATCGGAAATGCTGCAGGCCTCTTCTGCCCCCTCATATCCGCCGTTTTTCTCATGAACCCGCCATGCCGTGTAAAGATCCGGACTTGTCATATGTCTTCTCCTGTACTGGCTGTTTCAGCCGCGTGAACGGTCGATCTATTGTAAAGGAGGTTATAATCTGTTTGAAACTCTATAAATTGATATTATCATGAAATAACAAATGACAAACCAAAAAGCAGGGGGAGAGAATATGAAAGCCATCAGGGGATTGTTTTTTGATGTTGGGGGAACCGTGTTTGACTGGAAAAACACTGCACGGGAAAATATCGAAAAACTGGCAAAGCAGCACGGTGAAGCCATCGACAGCGAGGCCTTTGCCGTTGACTGGCGCAATCAAATGTTTAAGGTCCACACCCAGGTCAGACAGGGCAACCTGCCCTGGATGAATTCCGATGACATGCACCTGCGGGCCCTGGAAAAGATGAAAGCCGAACACCCGCTGCTGACGCATGTGGATCCGGTTTCTTTAATAACATCCACCTGGCATCGCCTCAAACCCTTTAACGGCGCCCCCGAGGCCATAGATCGCTTGCGCACCGGTTATACGGTGGTGGTGCTCACAATTTTGAGCTGGGAAAGCATTGTCAACAGCGCCAAGACAGCCGGCGTCCAGTGGGACGGCATTTTGTCCTGCGAGTTTCTGGGCTATTACAAGCCCTCCTTACAGGCCTACATCAAGGCCACAGGCCTGCTGGGTCTAAAGCCGGAAGAATCCATGATGGTGGCCGCCCATGAAGGCGATCTGGCAGCCGCCCGGCAGGCCGGAATGCATACGGCTTATGTGAAGGTGCCGGAGAAAGACAACATGACCGAGGGGTTTGGAGAGCCGGAAAAAGTCGACTTTGACATTGAGGCACCGGATTTTGAAACCCTGTGCCAAAAGCTGCAGGTTTGATTTCAGGGACGACAACCGCGCAAAGCTACTGGGAAAGGGGGGCAAACACGATTTCAACCCGCCTGTTGCGGGCCCTGCCTTCTGCGGTTTCATTGGATGCAACCGGATTTTGCTGGCCGAGCCCTTCTGAATCAATTCTTCCGGCATCCACTCCGTTTCCGATGAGATAGCTTTTGACAATGTTTGCCCGGATTCTGGAAAGGTGCAGGTTGTACCGGCGATCGCCAAGGGAATCGGAATAGCCCGTCACCCTTGCTTGGAGCCCGGGATTTCGGACAAGCAGGTCTTTGACCCGGTCCAGGGTTTCAACCGAATCCGGGTCCAGGCTGTAAACCCCGTTTGGAAAATTCACAGCGAATTTTTGATCCGCATACCGGCCTGGATCAAGCCTGGCCACTGTTTCGGGCTCCGGCTTGTCCGGCCCGGCCGGATCATCAGCAATATCACTGGTCGGCTCAGGTTTGATTTCGGTTGGTGCACTCTGAGCGGATTGCCTGATATCAGGCGAGGGGGTTTCCTCGGGTGATTTGCCCGCAGTCCGGCTGTTTACCGTTTTTTCAACGGTTTTGTCACCCGGGCTGGCCGAAACCGCCTGTGCCGTGTTTTCCGGCATTGTCAAGGTGCCGCTGCTCTGGACATCCCCGGCCGCCGGCCGGCCGGTATCCGCTCTTTCGGTAGTGGAGACAAACCATCCTGCCGATTCGGGAATCCATTGATATGCCCCATAACCCCCGATCAGCAATAAAACCAGTAATGCCGGAATCGCCAGTCTTGATTTTTTGTGCCTGGGCGCCGGCGGTGCCGGGACTGATTCCGGTTTCTTGTTCGGACCTGCAGGGCCCAACGGCGCAAAGCTTCGGCCCGCGGGCAGTTCAAAGGAGCGCACCTTCAGGTCACGGGCGCATTCGGCAACAATGTCTTCGGAAATCTGTTTTTTATCCCCGGCATAAGCGCTGAGCAGCGCATGATCGCATATAATATTGATCAGGCGAGGAAAGCCGCCTGAAAATGCATATATGCGTTCCACCGCCTTTTTTGAAAAAAGATCTTTTTGAGCGCCGGCCACCTTTTGCCGGTGGCGGATGTACTCGCCCACTTCTTTTCTGTTGAGCGGCTCAAGATGATAGCTGAGGGTAATGCGCTGGCGTATGGCCCGGCTCCTGTGATCCAGGAGCATGTCATTGAATTCGTCCTGGGCCACGAAAAAAACATTGAAGAGTTTGGCGTTGGGTTTTTCAAGGTTGGACAGCGCGCGAATCTCTTCAAGCAGTTCATAGGTGAGCCGCTGGGCCTCGTCGATGATCAGCAATACATTTCTGCCCATATAATGCTGACGATTGAGAAACTTCTCAAAACTGATAAGAAAGGGGCCCCTGGAGGCAAATGACTCGTTCATGCCCAGCCTGTCGGCCAGGATATTGATAAAATCCATCAAATCAAGCCTGGGGTCGGGTATCCGGGCCACCAGGACATTGGAGTCGTCAAGATTCTGCAGAAGTGCATTTAAAAGTGTTGTCTTGCCGGTGCCCACATCCCCGGTCAGAAGTAAAAACCCCCGGTTTTCCAGAACCCCGTACCTGAGAAACGAAAGCGCCTCTGTATGCTGCTCGCCCAGCCATAAAAACGCCGGATCAGCATTAATCTGAAAGGGTTTGACATTAAATCCAAAATGCGAATGATACATAACCGCCCTCTTTTCGGGTTTAAAACCCGGTCAGCAACAGCCCATAGCCGATGCCGGCAGACCCGCGTGCAACGACGCAAATACTGCCTTGTATCAAACATAAAACCAACTGCATCTTTGTCCAATGAAATCCGGTTACTTTTTCGTATCATCCTGATCATCGGCCTCAGCCTCCTCGACCACCCCCTCGGAAGCCTGCTTTTCAGAGGCAACCTGTATCTGCGGTGTGGCTTCAGGCGCTGGTTCCGATTCCGGGCCGGGTGCGGATGATAAAGATCCGGTCTTATCCATGGCCAGCCGCATGGGCGGGGCTGTGCCGTCTTTTTCGGCTCCGAACCAGACGGTCCTGTGGGGAAACGGGATTTCAATGCCCCTTTCATCAAAAACACGCTTCATCCGTTCCAAAAAGGCACGCTTTATGGCAAATTGCTGCATGGGACGGGTCTTTAGACGCACCCGGATTTCAACAGCCGAATCCGCCAGGTTGTTCATCCCAAAAACCTCCAGCTCACCGGTTATATGCTGACGCCAGGTTTCATCGCTTTTGAGCTCGGCCGCCGTATCCTGCAGGGCCTGCACCACGTCCCCGTACCGCTCCCGATAGGCCACGCCCGCATCTATTAGTGCATATGCGTAATCCCGGTTGTAGTTGGTTACGGTGGTCACCTCGCTGAAAGGAATCAGGTGCACGGTTCCGGACAGATCCCGCAAAGTCACGGTGCGGACCGTAAGACGCTCAACCGTGCCGCTGTGCCCGCCGGCCTCCACCCAGTCGCCGACTGCCAGTGCATCTTCGAGCAATATAAAAGCGCCTGTAATCATGTCGCGAACCAGGGTCTGGGCACCAAAACCCACGGCCAGGCCGATGACCCCGGCCCCTGCCAGAAGCGGTCCGATATTGATCCCGAGCCGTGAAAGTACCAGCATTGCGGTGATTACAATTAAGATTATGAGAACCACATTTTTCAGCAGGGGCAGAAGCGTGAACTTTCGCCGGTTTGTAACGGTATCCCCGTCCTCCCTGGAAAGGGAGCGTTCTATGCGAAGATAAACAAACTCCCAGAGGACCACAGCACCTGCAATTATCAGCAAAAGCACACCCAGTTCCGCTGCTAATGCACCGCCCGTGGGTGAGAAAAGAAAGCCAAAGGTGCCAAGGCCCCATGCCTCTAGGACCGCAAAGGCGGCTATCAGGTAAATCACTCCGGAAAGAGCCCCAAGAACAAAAGGCTGGTAACGGTTTGCCCTTTGCTCAAGCCCGGGATAATCCTGTTTCAGGCTATCGCTGATATAAAACAGCCTGCCGACTCCATGCCGGAGCAATCGCACAAACATTCCTGCCAGAAATATCACCACAAGGGTTTTTAGGAAGCCGGCCAGTAAAAAACGTTTTCCGCCGGGGATTTCAAGAGCCCAGGTTATATAAAATCCCGCAACCACAAGTATAGCAATGATGTGCCAACCGTCTGTCAGGCGGCGCAGAAAAGCCCGTCCTGCTGAGGGCCGGGCCGCCCTTTTTTCCTTTTGATCCGGTGCGCCCCGCGGACGGCCGATCCAGGCGGCGACTTCCTGTTTGTTCTGCAGGATAACCGACACCAGCAGAACCATTACGGCAAAGCCCAGAAACTTGATCAAAAAAGAATGCAGGGCCCCGGGCATCCCGATGAGCAGGGCGGCTTCCAGGATGAAATAGCCGTAGACCCCCAGAATGGTCATACGCCTTATCCAGATATAGCAATAGCGCCCGGTTTCCCGGTCTGCGAACAAAAAAGTCCGGCCCGGGACTTCAGGAAGACAGATCAGGCGGGCAACAACAAGCACAAAACGCGAGACTGCCACTGCGGCGACCAGACTGATGGCAACCAGACGGGTTTCAGGGCCGGGATCCGTGGAGGGCACAACCGCGTATGCAGCAATGACAAATCCGGCAATCGGCAGCATGTCCATTAGTGTGCGGCCCAGGGCCAGCAATATCCTGACCCAGTCCCTGTCACCCTCCCGGTCCCCGAGGGCAAGGCGGGCACGCATCAAAAGCCGCCTCAGCACCCATGCCGCAATAAAGCCGGCAAAAAGCGCCAGCACCACCTTCAGGCCGGCCGCAGCCCAGGCAAAAAGATTTTCAGAGTCCTGCGCCATGACAAGCAGATCCTTTGCCAGGCCGGGAATCTCAGCAAGTCCCCGGGCAGCGCCGGACAACTGCTCTGCGGCCTCTGCCATCTGCTCTGAGACAAATTCTGTCAGGCGGCCCCCAATATCTGCCGAATCGGAGGCCTTTTGGGGAGCCTGAGCTTCAGAGCCCTGCTGTGCCGGCGCGGTTGCTGTAAGCAAAAAAAAGAATCCGGCAAAAACCAGGATGGCAACAATATACTTACATGGTGACAAACGCAGCAAAACAACCTCCCTTTATCAGCAATTTTTCAGACTCCGGCTGATATAATCGGCAAATACCGATACAGCTTCATTGGCCGGGTTCGGTGATACATGCAGGCAGATATCCACCTGCGGCAAATCCGGCAGACCCTGATCCGGTTTGATGATCTGCATGCTCGCAGAAACGGTGTTTTCCGTTACCACTGTCACGGCCATGGCTGAAGCCACCACGGCCCGGATGCCGGCAAGCCCCCGGCTCGTGCATACCAAGCTCCATCTGCGGCCGCAGCTTTTCAGGGCCTTAAGGGCGGATTGCCGGAATACGCACACGCCGTCGGGAAACAGTGCCAGGGGCAGTGGATCTTCATGATGCAGCCCGCATCCCGCGGCCTGGGCCCACACCATCTGCTCCCTGCGAATCACCACCCCGCCCGGGGACTGCGGCTGGCGGGTTGTCACTGCCAGATCCACCTCCCCCTCATCCAAAAGCCGCAGCAGATCCACGCTCAACTCGCAGCAGACCTCCAGGCTGATGCCGGGATACAGCGAGGCAAACCCGGACAGGGCCGAAGGAAGCAGATAGGCCGCGTAATCATCCGGAATGCCCAGCCGCACCCGGCCCTTGACCCGGGGGTCACCAATTTCGGCCATAACCTGATCATTTAGCTTCAGCATCTGCCGGGCATATTCCAGCATGACCCGGCCGCTGTCAGTCAGCCCGGCCCCTGCCCTGTTACGGGTGATCAGGGTTCTTCCCAAGTTCTGCTCCAGCCGCCGGAGCTGCATGCTAACAGCTGACTGGGTGCGGTTTAGCCGCGCGGCCGCCAGGGTGAAGCTTTTGCGTTCCGCCACGGTGACAAAGGCGCGCAGCAGATTGATATCCAGATCCGGATTATAAACCATCGATGTTGTTATCCTGTTTTTGACTGAACAAACCGATAATTTAGGCCAGTATCGGGCCGCGATGCAAGCCAAAACCAACGCCGAGTGCATGCCGTGGTTATCAATTTTCGTGATGGCCATATCACAACTATTCGTTGGCCTAGACGATTTTGCTGCATTACATATCAAACCCGGAAAACATTGCATCAAAAAGGAGACAGCAGCATATGAAAACACTTCACGGCAGGGCGGTGCCGGCCAATGATATCAACATGTTCCTTGTCATTCACTTCTGGGGCCTGACCTTTCTGTTTACCAAGCTGGGCCTCAAAAGCCTGGACCCGCTATCGTTTGCCAACCTCCGGATGGCCAGTGCAGCGCTTGTGCTCATGATCATGGCCGCATTTACCGCGGGCCATCACAAACAGGTCCGGATGGATTTCCGGGAGCACCTGCTGGCCGTGGGCCTGGGACTTTTGGGAATGGCTTGCTTTCCGTTCTGCTTTAGCCTGGCCATGAATTATACTTCCGCGGCCAATGCAGGGCTGATCTTCGGCACCACCCCGGTGGCCGTTGCCCTGATCAGCCGGCTGATAGGCATGGAACGGCTCAATAAAATGCAATGGGCCGGGCTTCTGCTTTCCTTTGCCGGCATTGCAGTGATCCTGCTTCCCCGGGGGGCGAATTTTTCATTCACCTCCCTGAAAGGGGACATGCTCATGACTGCGGCCATGCTCAACTGGGCCCTGTATACGGTTGCCAACCGGTTTGTCCCGTCAACACGCTCTGCCCTGAAATTTACCGCTTACGGTGCCATATGGGGAGCGGTCAGCCTGAGCCTGCTGAGTTTCAACACCCTGGCGAGCCTTCCCGTGGCGGAAATCAAGCCCGAGTCCTGGCTGGGCGGTTTGTGCGCCGGCGTTCTGGGGACAGCCCTTTCCTATGTGATCTGGAACAATACCGTCCGGAACATGGGGCCGGCCAAAACAGCAGTGTATTTGAACCTGGTGCCCCTGATCGCGGCGGTGAGCGGATTTTTTCTGTTAAACGAATCCCTGGGCCGGCAGCACCTGGCCGCCGTGTGCCTGATTGTTCCCGGGGTACTGATGACCCGCGGCAGCCGCGGCCCATTGCCGGAAACCGGAAAAAACGGTAAAGGCACTTAAAAATCCAAAGAGTCCGCTTCCCAATCATCCCGGACCAGGGGCAGATGCACGTGAAAGACGCTGCCGCGGCCGGATTCGGAGTCCACAGTCAAAAATCCCTTATGCACCTTGACGATGCCGTGGACAATGGACAGGCCCAGCCCCGTGCCCGTGCCTTCTTTCCGGGTGGTAAAATACGGCTCAAAAATCTTGCCCAGGTCCTGTTTGTCAATTCCCGAACCGGTATCACTTACTGAAATTCTTGCATAATCTCCGGCCGCGGCATCAAGATGGCAAAGCGTGCTCTCAGGGTCCATGCAAAACCGGGTCACCTGAACTTCCACCACCCCGTCCCGGCCCTGCATGGCATGGCCGGCGTTGGCCGCCAGATTCGCGATCACCTGTTGGAGCTGGACGGGATCCGCGTTAACAGTCAACTGATCACGGCGGATGTTTTCCCGCAGCGCAACCCCGGGGGGAAAACCGGATCTCACCGTTTCCAGCGCATCCCGGACAAGGCCGGACACGGCCACGGGCCGGAAGGCCTGCTTCTCATTGCGGGTGATGGCCAGAATCTGCCTGACCAGATCCCTGGCACGATTTCCGGCAGCCAGCACCTGGCAGAGATTATGGTGCAGCTGGCTGCCTTCAGCCGCTTCATCTATGGCCAATTCCGTGTATCCAATCACAGAAAAAAGAATATTGTTGAAATCATGGGCAATGCCGCCGGCCAGAGTTCCGATGGCCTCCATCTGCCGGGCATGTCTGAGCTGTGCCTGGAGTTTTTCCCTTTCCCGGAGGGCGGCATTGCGCTCTGTGATGTCCCTAGAGACACCGGTAAAGGATACGGGCCGGCCGCCGGCATCCCTGTGGAGCAACGCGTTGACCTCCATGCTGACCGTTCGCCCGTTTTTTCCCAGATGCTCGGCTTCTGTCATCACCCGGCCGTCACCGTCCGGATCCCCGGCTGCAGATTCAAAAGCAGCCCTTACTTTTTTTTCGGTTTCCGGGTCAAAAATATCATCAAGTCCCACCCCGCTGGCCTGATCCTGGGGAAAGCCAAGGATCCGCTCCACGGACCTGGAAACATAGACAAAAGTCATGGAGGACAAATCAAAGGTCCAGATAATATCATTGGATTCCTCGACCAGAAAACGATATCGCTGTTCGCTTTCTTCCAGCTTCCGGGCCGCCTCCTTTTGTTCGGTGATATCCCTGGCAATGCAGACCACTTCCAGATGCTGGTCTGTTTCCTTGACAATGGTGTTTTTCGCAGAAAGCCATCTCCATTGGCCGTCTCTGGCCAGGGCCCGGTATTCCAGCGTCATGCGGCCCACCCCATGGACTCCCCGGTTCTGATAGCGGGTGTAAATCTCAGAGAGGATATTGAGAATGCCCTCCACGTCATCGGGATGCACAAAGGGAATAAAGGGTTTTCCGATAAACGCCTCCGGGCCGTAGCCCAAAATGGCCCGAGAGTTAGGGGAGATATAGACGAACTCGCCATTTTCATTGACCGTGAAAATCAGATCTGCGGCGTTTTCCACAATCATCCGGTAATATTGCTCGCAGCTTTGCTGCCCGGCATGGCTTTGCCCCGCCTCCGGCGGACCTGACGGCTGGTGCCTGAGAGCTGCGATTTCTGCTTCCAGTTCCCGGATCCGTTGTTTTAACGCTTCTTTTGTTGCCTCTGCCGTCATATATACTCATAAGAAATCAAATGGATTTGTTTGCAAGGACAAACGGGCGGCCAACCCAATAATAAAAACCAAAATAGTCTTTCATATAATTTTATTTTATGATAGTAGCCAACATTTCGCAACACTTCAGATCGCAAGATTTCAAAAATAAAAATCTGTATTTGGACCGCGCCCCCAAATCCCAACACGGAGCTTTTCCTGAATATGGCAGACAAAAAATCCATTCTGATTCGCTATACCCTTTATACCCTGCTTTTGCTGCTGCTGGGCGGTTTTTTGAATTACGTGGCCGGATGGGGCGATACCCGGCAGTTCAAGGAAGGCGGCATCGTGGAATGGCTGCAGCTTGCTGTTCTGGGCCTCTCAGCAGCACTCATGATGGCCGCGGCAATGCGCCGGAAACCGAAAGCAAAATTTTTTCCCGTGATAACGGCATTTGCAGCGCTGCTGGCCATGGTCCGCGAGTGCGACGCCCTGCTGGATCAGGCCATACCCGTTGGCGGCTGGCAGGCACCGGCGGCCATCCTGTTGGTTTCAGCAATTTTGCTGGCCTGGTATAACAGGGAAGTCTTTGGCCGCGAACTGGCACGCTTTGCCGCAACGCCTGTTTTCGCCCTCATGTGGGCCGGGCTGATCGTAGTGATATACGGCCAGTTAACCGGGCACGGGCCCTTTCTCGAACCCCTGCTGGGAGACGATTACGCCCGGGACTACAAGCGCCTTTTGGAGGAATGCCTGGAAATGCTGGGCTACTTTTTCATCCTTGTCGCCGGTATTGAACTGTTTTTGGAACGCGGAGACCCGCCTGACACGGATTGATTTTCCAGATCCCGGAAAACGCATCAATATTTTCCGCCGTGCTCATTTTTAACCTGGTCCCGGTCGATTCCGCCCTTTCCGGTTTTGGGCAGGGCATCGACAAACACCACGGAGTGCGGCTTCTTATACCGGGCGATCCGGGAGGCCACAAAATCGATCAGATCCTTTTCCCCTATGGTTTTGCCGGGCTGTGCCACGCACACGGCCAGAACCGCCTCGCCCCACTGCCGGTCCGGCACGCCGATAACGCTGACCTCCGAAATGTCAGGATGTTCCATGATCACGCCCTCGACCTCCGCGGGATAGACATTTTCCCCGCCCGGCTTGATCAGCTCTTTTTCCGGTTTACGCTTCACATACCAAAGATAGCCGTCCGCATCAAACCGGCCGATATCCCCGGTATGATGCCAGTTGCTGCGAAATGTATGCGCGGTGTCCGCCACCCGGTTCCAGTAACCGAGAAAAACAGAGGGACCGCGCACGCAGATCTCGCCCTCCCCGCCGACGGCCACGGGCTGGTCGTCATCGTCAAACAGGGCCACCTGCGCAATGATGGTGGGCTTGCCCGCACTCCCCGGCCGCTCGCTATACGGCGCCCAGGTCACCGCCATGGCCTCGGTCTGGCCGAATCCCGCACCGAATGAAACATTGGGGGCGATCCGGCCGAACTGATCCAGGTTTTCAGACTGATCCAGCCCGCCCACGGTACGCAGGCTCGAAAGATCAATGCGGCCGCCCAATTCCCTGTGCTTTTCGATCAGGCGTTCCAAAATCGGGGAAAAATTAAAAAACGTGGTGCCTTTTTCCGCTTCAATGCCTTTTAGCACCTGTCCGGGATCAAAACGTTCAAAAATCACGTTCTTCCCGCCCGCGTGCATGACTGCCATGAGCCTGGCCAGTCCGGCAATATGGAAAAGGGGCAGAAGGCATATGTGACAGGACTCCGGGCCAAAACCCTCGCTGGCGATTCGCTGAAAATCAATGGCACAGATATTTCCCTGGCTCAGCAGCGCCCCGCGCGGCCGGCCCTCAACGGCCGCGGTATGAATGATCACAAAACCCGTATCCGTGGTGATATCGATTTCATCCGCAGCACCAGCGTCATCATACAGGGCGGAAAACGGCTCATAGCCGGCCGGTGCATCCCCGCCGCCGATGGTATAATATTTTTCAATATCAGTTTCCGACTGCAGTGCCAGCACCTGGTCCCGGTAGTCCGGGCCGGCAAACACGAACATGGGCGTGACATCTTTTAGGACATAAGCCACTTCGTCTGCTGAAAAACGCCAGTTGACCGGCACGACAATGGTGCCGATTTTTGCGGCAGCCCCGTAGAGAATCACGAACTCATCGCAATTGTGCGCCACCACGCCCAGGCGGTCGCCGGGCCCCACGCCGGCACGCAAAAGCCCGGCTGCCAGACTGTCGCACTTTTGCTTGAATTCCCGGTGTGTCAGACGGACGTCCTTATAGACAATTGCCTCCTGATCGGCATACAAAACGGCATTGCGGCGGATAAAATCATAAATAGTATAATCCCGAAGTCCCATCAGTCCTCCTTGTTGCACAGCACGTCATTTATGGCGCAATGATTTTCCAGATTTCCGCATCTGCGATTCAATGTTTTGTCTTGATCCGCAGAACGGATTCGATAAATTTATAGGACAATACATTGTTTTACCCCCCGAACGCAAGTTAAGCTTTCGGTACGTGTGAATTCTGGTTTAAATTTATTTCAAAAAGGTTTATAGTGATTCTATTTTGTTTCCTGGTTTAACGTTTATCTGGTTTAACACTTATACTGACAGCGCAAGGAGGCATGCATGACGTTTCGAAAAATCGACCCCAGCCCCTCGGCCTACAACTATCAGCTGCTGATCAAGCACATCCTGGAAACGCCCCTGATCTATTCCCCGGAGCGGGAAATTGTATACCGGGACATGGTCCGCTACACTTATCGGGATTTAAACCGAAGAGTGCATCAGCTGGCAAACACGCTGGCATCCCAGGGTGTGGAGCCGGGCAGCACCGTGGCGGTCATGGACTGGGACAGCCATCGCTACCTGGAATGCTTTTTTGCCGTTCCAATGATGGGCGCGGTGCTTCACACCATTAACGTGCGCCTTTCCCCGGAACAGCTGATCTATACCATCAATCATGCCGAAGACGACGTCATCCTCGTAAACGAAGAATTCCTCCCGCTTCTTGAATCGGTCAAGGACAAATTCACCACGGTCAAAAAAATCATCCTGATCAGCGACAGCGGCAAAACGCCGGACACTTCGCTGACCCTAGAAGGCGAATATGAAGACATGGTCAACAAGGCGGAAAAGTCCTATGATTTTCCGGACTTTGACGAAAACACCATGGCCACCACCTTCTACACCACCGGAACCACAGGTCTGCCCAAGGGCGTGTTTTTCAGCCACCGGCAGCTGGTGATGCACACATACGGCATGCTGGCCAACATGGCCGCATTCGAGTCCCAGGCGCCGATCACTTCCAAAGACGTCTACATGCCCATCACCCCGATGTTTCACGTGCATGCCTGGGGTGTGCCCTATGTCATGACCCTGCTGGGGGCCAAGCAGGTCTATCCCGGCCGTTACGAACCGGAAATGCTGCTCAAACTGCTGGTATCGGAAAAAGTCACATTCTCCCATTGCGTGCCCACCATCATGCACATGCTGGTTTCCAGTCCGGCCATCACGAATTTTGACCTCACGGGCTGGAAGGTGATCATCGGCGGCTCGGCCCTGCCGCGCGGACTTTGCAGGGAAGCCCTGAAACTGGGCATTAACATTTATGCCGCCTACGGCATGTCCGAGACATGCCCGCTGCTGACATCCGCGGTGCTCAAGCCCAAAATGATGGACTGGAACGAGGAGGAACAGGTCAAGTACCGCTGCCGAACCGGCCGGCCCGCGCCCAACGTGTACGTGCGGATCTGGGACCCCCAGGGCAACGCCCTGCCCCATGACGGCGAGTCCACCGGTGAAGTGGTGGTGCGCTCGCCGTGGCTGACCCAGGGCTACACCAAGGATGCGGAAAAAAGCGAGGAACTCTGGCAGGGCGGATGGCTGCATACCGGCGATATTGGCTACTTGGATGAAGAGGGATATCTGCAGATCACAGACCGGCTAAAAGACGTGATCAAAACCGGCGGGGAATGGATTTCCTCGCTGACCCTGGAAGACATCATCAGCCAGCACGAGGCTGTCAGCGAATCAGCCGCCATCGGCGTGGCTGACGAAAAATGGGGGGAACGGCCCCTGGTGCTGGTGGTGGTCAAAGACAGCCACAAGGACAAGGTCACTGAAGACGAGCTGCGCGACTTTTTCATGAAGTTTGTGGACGCCGGGGAAATCCCCAAATACGGGGTACCCAACCGGGTGCAGATCGTTGACGAAATTCCCAAGACCAGCGTTGGCAAAATCAACAAAAAAGACATCCGGACCCAGTTTACGTCCTGATTTTCAAGAAAGAACCCGAGCCTGTCAACACGGCCGCCTGCACAACAGCGGCAGGCGGCCGTGTTTATCCGGCGGCAAGCCGATAGACTGACCGGGCGATCATGCGCTCCTCGTCTGCGGCGATCACCAGCAGTTTTGCGTTGCTGGTCTCCGCGCTGATGCAGGCGGCGGGGGCGGCTGCAGCCTGATTTTTTTCCGGGTCCAAAACCAAGCCGAGGGGCTCCAGGGTTGAAAACACCGCCTGGCGCACCCGCCAGGCTTTTTCCCCGATTCCGCCTGTAAACACAATGGCATCAGCCCCGCCGAGCGTAAACAAATAAGCTCCCAGATATTTGCGCAGCACGTGGACAAACATGTCAAAGGCAAGCTTTGCACGTGCGGTTCCCCTGTCCATTTCAGCCACGATGTCGCGCATGTCCCGGCTGACACCGCTGACGCCCAGAAGACCGCTTCCGGTGTTTAACACATTTAAAATACCGGGCACATCCATACCGGTTTTCTCCATAATATAGGGAAACACGGCCGGGTCAAAATTGCCCGAGCGGGTGCCCATCATCAGCCCTTCCAGTGGGGTGAAGCCCATGCTCGTATCGACCACCCGGCCCCTGTCAAGAGCCGTGATGCTGCTGCCGTTGCCCAGATGGGCCGCGATGATTTTCAGATCTTCTAAAGGCCGGCCCACAAGCCGGCTTGTCTCGCCTGCCACGTATTCATAGGAAATGCCGTGAAAGCCGTATCTGCGGATGGCATATTTCCGGGACCACTCCAGGGGGACCGGATAAAGCCGGGCATGATCGGGCATATCATGGGAAAAGGCCGTATCAAAGCATGCGGCCATCCGGGTTTTGGGCAAAAGCTCCGCGCAGGCCCGGATGCACATAACATTGATTGGAAGGTGCAGGGGCGCAAGTTCGGAAAGCCTTTCCAGGTCCTGAATGACATCCTCCCGGAGCATCACGGGAGAAACAAATCGACTGCCCCCGTGCACCACCCGGTGCCCGATAAGGTCCACGGCGGTTTGCCGCCCCGGCGTTGCCGGATCTGATGCAGAAAGGACCTCAAAAAACCGCCGGACCGCAGCGGCATGGTCCCGGCATTCAAAGGTCTGCCGCACTTCATCTTCCTGTGCACTGCGGTGTATGAGCACGGCCTTTTTCCCGGCGTTTCCGATACCGATGCCTTCCACCTGCCCCGAGGCCAGAAGGCGCTGCTCCGGCATGGCAAAAAGTTTATATTTTACCGAGGAACTGCCGCTATTGATCACCAGTACGTTCATTTTTCTTCCCATGTTTCTGCTGATCGGCTGCAGCCGGACAAACAGGGGTCTTTTTCGGCCGGATCGATCCGGCGGCAGGCAAACCAGGGCTTTTGCGCCTTCATGTGGCAATGCCGCACCGGGCACCATCGTATGGGGTCACTGTCAGGCACCCGGATCGCCGGGTGTTTTGCGCACTGCTTCTGCCGCACCCACTGCTCGGCGGCCTCCCTTGAATCGGCAACACCGGCAGGATAAGTGGTTTTGCCGATGCAATGCATATAACCGTAGATCAACTCATATGAATCCATTGACAGATCTCTCGGATCAGATCGATTTAATGCAGTTCATCAGCAAACTGCCGGATCATCTGGCGCTCATAAAAGCCCGGGGCCAGACGGCTCACCCAGTAGCCCAGCTTGCCCATGAAGGTGAGCACAAGCAGGGGCTTTTTCCGGCAGGCGCCCTGAAAGATGGCTTCTGCAGCGCTTTGGGGCGTATGCTGGCGTCCCACAAAACTCTGGGGCCGGTCCGTAACGCGGCCGTCGGCCCCCAAAGCCCGGTCCTGGAGATTGGTTCGGATAAAACCGGGGCATACGATCATGACCTGGACACCGAGATGGCTCACTTCCGCCCGCAAAGAGGCAAACAGGCCGTGCAGGGCGTGCTTGCTGGCGCTGTAGCCGGTACGGCCCACCAGGGGAGCCACGCCGGCAATGCTTTCATTGACAATGATCATGCCCCGACGGTCAATGATGCTGTCAATGGCGGCCTTGGTGCAGTACAGGGCTCCGAAAAAATTGACCTCCATGACCCGGCGAAACACATCCACACGGGTGTCTGCAAACCGGCTGCGTTGGGTGATGCCCGCATTGTTGAACAGCACATCGATGCCTCCGGTCTGCCGGATCACGGATTTGACAGCAGCCTCGCAGTCGCTTTGCCGGGTCACGTCGCAGACCGCTGTCAATACCTCATGCCCGGCGGCCCAGAATTCCTTTTCCCTGAGGGCCAGATTCTGTTCATCCATATCCAGCAGCACGCACCGGGCGCCGGCTTCTGCAAACCGCCGGGCTGTGGCCAGACCAATGCCGCTGGCACCGCCGGTGACCACCACCACTTTATTTTTGAAATTTCGTTTCAACAAAACCATTCCTTTTCTTGTCTCAATTCATGACAGCCGGCAGGCCTCGGGATCCGTGGCCGTCTCACCCGGCGGCAGGGGAATGCGGGTGAAGATAAACGCCGTGGCCAGCCCGGCAATGATATGCCAGACCCCCCACCAGGCCACCACAATGGCCATGCCTCCCAGACCCTCGAAAAAATTGAAAACCAGCACAAGACCCAGAGCCGAATTCTGGATGCCCACCTCGATGCACACCGCTCTGGCATCGGCCTGCCCGAGCCCCGCAACCCGGCCGCTCCAGTATCCCAGATTCAGGGCCAGGGCATTATGGATGAACACGGCAAACATCACCATCCCCACGTAGGCGATAAAATACTTCCAGTTGGCGGCCAGGGCCGCGCACACAATGAGAATGAAAAAAACCAGCGCAAAAATCTTGAACGGGCGCCGCACCCGGTCGGCAAGCCCCGGAAAAGTGCGGGTGAGGACCTGCCCAAGAATCAAGGGGATGCCCAGGATCACAAAGACCGTGACAAACACGTCAATAGGGCTAAGGCTCACGGCCTGCAGGATTTCTGCGGTTTCGGGATTCAGGCTGCCCCAGAGCGACAGGTTCAGTGGGGTCATGAAAATGGCGGCAATGGTGGAAATGGCGGTCATGGTGATGGACACGGCACAGTTTCCCTTGGCCAGATAGGTCATGATGTTAGACAGGTTGCCGCCCGGACACGAGGCCACCAGGATCATGCCCAAAGCCATGGAGGGCAGGGGCTTCAGGATCCAGACCAGCAGAAACGTAAAGGCCGGCAGCAGGATAAACTGCGCTGCAAGCCCGATGCCCGGTGCCAGGGGGGCGACCAGGATCCGCTTGAAATCTTCCAGCTTCAGATCCAGGGAAACTCCCAGCATCATCAGCCCGATGGCCGCATTGAGGACCATGAGCCCCCGGGGGCTGAAATTGAGCCGCACCTGGTCAATCTGACCCAGAACCGAAGGATCCATGTTTCCCCCTTTATCTTGCTTACGCTTTATAGGCACCCACATTGGCCAGGGCCATGCTGCCCGGGCTTACGGTGGTGGGATCGGTCATCACATTGATGCAGCAAACCTTGCCGGATGCAAACGCATCTTCCAGGGCCGGCCGGATTTCGTTCGGGGATTCCACCAAAAAGCCCTTGCCGCCCATGGCTTCGACCATCTTGTGGTAATCCACCCGTCCGATGTAAGTGCCCGCCTCAATGGCATGACCGATGCGGATTTCCTGACTGTGACGGATCATGCCCCAGCCCAGGTCGTTGGAAACCACAACCACAACAGGCAGGTTTTTGCGGATGGCATTTTCAAACTCCATGAAGTTAAATCCCAGGCTGCCGTCACCGGAGATCAGCAGCACCCGGCTGTCAGGGTAATGCAGCTTGGCGGCATTGGCATAGGACAACCCCACGCCCAGGGACCCGAAAACCCCATAGTCCAGGTACCGGCCGGGAGCCTGCATTCGTCGGGTCATGCCCATCCAGGTAGTGGTATCTCCGCCGTCAACTGCCAGTACATCATCGGGCCGATCCATGAAATGATCTATTTCCCGGGCCAGGCGCAGGGGATGGATGGGGACATTGTCCGAGGTCCAGTCTTTTTCCGACTGGCGCAGGCCGTCGTTGTGGGCCTGGGTCAGCTTCTCAATCCAGGGGGAAAAGCGCTTTTTCAGGACATCGGACAAATTGTTTTCGGAAATCATGCGGTTGCAGACCTGCAGGTATTCACGGATATCACTGACAACCGGCAGATCCACCTTGCGGTTTCGGCCTATCTCTTCAGCCTGAATATCGACCTGAATGATTTTCGCCGCCGGGTTGAAAACGTCGCCAAACATATAATAAAGACAAATCCGCGTGCCCAGCAGAATCACCAGGTCGGTTTCAATGTAGGCGGCAAACCCAGCCCCGGGCCGGATGGCCAGAGCGCCTTCAAAGCAGAGAGGGTGATCATCGGCAATCAGGCCCCGGGCTGAAAGGGATGTAAACACAGGCATGTGGGTCTGCTCAATGAATTCGGCCAACTCGTCTCCGGCCCCTGACTGCCAGGCGCCTGTTCCGGCAATAACCAAGGGATTTTTGGCTTTTTGGATCATCTCAAGCATTTGTTCTGCGCCTGCTGGATCCGCCGGCCGGGAATATACAGCAGTGGACGGGGTCTTGATGCTTTCACGGTCGACCTGTGCGTTTAGCACGTCCACGGGAAATTCCAGATACACCGGACCGGGCCGCCCGCTGGATGCAGTGCGGAAGGCCATGTCCACATATTCGGCAATGCGCCCGGGCTTGTGGCAGACAAGGGCCTTTTTCACCATGGGCGCAATCACGGCCTGCTGGGGCATGTCCTGGAGATCAAGCTTTTCCTTGCAGTCCAGACCCACGCATCCGGCAATGATCACCAACGGGGTGTTTGAAAAAAAGGCGCTTGCAACCGCTGTTAAAGAATTGGTAAAGCCCGGCCCGGCGGTGACCATGGCCACACCCGGGGTGCGTGTCATTTTGCCCCAGGCTTCTGCCATAAACACGGCAGCCTGCTCGTGGCGGGTGTCAAACAGGGTCACCCCTGAATGCTCCAGGTATTGATAGATGGGGGTGATATGTCCCCCGCTCAGGGTGAAAATATGTTTTACTTTTTTTTCAACCAGGGCTTCGGCCGCTATCTGGCCTCCGGAAACAGATGACATAAACAGGCTCCTTTTGAAAAGTATTGTAGAATACTGTTCTAAATTTGATTACTATTCTATTTTTGATAAAATGTCAACAAACAAAAACAAAGTTCAGGCCTGATGCAGACGATTCAGACAACGAAACGAATCCATCATAGATTTGCCGTGCAGGCCCGGCAATGATATGCTATTGTGCTGCTGGGCGTGAACGCGGTGCGAATCGCCACCACGGCCAAACATGGCTGCGGATACACCCCAAACACCCCCTGGGCCGGATCTGGGCATGGGTGACCGGCTTTACGGCGGGCACCCTCGACGGCTCATTCTGCTAAAGGGTTAAACTGGACCTGCCGGCCGAAACCCGCCTATTTGGCGTTTAAATGCTGATACTTGGACAAATACCGGACCGGCGGTTTTAAGGCATCCCTGCGGAAGGGCTCGGCCAGGACCTCTTCTCCGCCCTGAATTCTGGCATCGATCACGCAGGGCTTTTCCGAGGCCACGGCACTGGCCACGGCATCTTTTACCTCTTCTGGTGTTTTCACCACATGGCCGTCTGCGCCCATGTCTTTTGCAATCTGAGCAAAATCCGGATTCTCCCGCAGGTTGGCGCCCACAAACCGGTTGTTGTAATAATCGATCTGGTTTTTCTTTTCCGCGCCCCATTCATAGTTGTTGGCCACCACCGCAATCACCGGGATGTTTTCGCGCACTGCGGTCATGACCTCGGCAATGCCGGAAATCCCCCAGGCCCCGTCGCCCTGGAAGGCAAACACCGGCTTGTCGGGCCGACCGATCTTGGCGCCCATTGCAGCCCCGTAGGCAAACCCGCAGTTGCCCCAGCTCAGGGCGGAAATGTGCTGGCGGATATCGGAAAACTGAAAATACGCGTTGCACATGGAAGAGGTGTTGCCAATATCCGTGGCCACAATGGAACCTTTGGGCATGGATTCAGACAGGGCTTTTAAAAATGCCCGGGGATGCATGGGAGAGATTTCAGCACTTGACCAGGATTCGAGTTCCTCTGCCCACCGGGCCTTTTCCCGGGCAATTTCCGCCACCCTGACCGGGGCATCGGCCGGTTTTCCCATGGCCTCTTTGACAGTCGTCAGCAGGTCTGCGGCATAGTCTTTGACATCAGCAGCACTTGCCACATCCACCTTTTTGCTCAAACCCAGAACCCGTGCATTGGCATCCACCTGGATGATCCGGGCGTTTTTGGGCCAGTAGTCGATATCGTACTGGGGAAGGGTGCCAAAGGGCCCGAGGCGGCAGCCCAGGGCCAGCACCACGTCGGCTTTGGAAAGAATCCGCATGGCGGCCTTGGAACCGCAGTATCCGATGGGACCGGTTGCCAGGGGGTGGTCTGCGGGAAACGAATCATTGTGCAGATAGGAATTGACCACAGGGGCCTGCAGGTATTCGGCCAGGGCTTTGGTTTCGGCCAGAGCGTCTCCCTGACTGACCCCGCCGCCGGCAATGATCACCGGATATTTTGCGGCTGCCACCAGCTTTGACGCCTCTGCCAGGGCCGCACGCGATCCCGGACCATGGGATATCTCAAGAGACGGATAAACTTCATCCTCAAACTCGCCGTAAAAATAATCCCTGGGAATGTTTAACTGGGTGGGGCCGTTTTCCAGTTTGGCCATGTAAAAGGCCCTTCGGGCCAGTTCAGCCATGCGCTCGGGCCGGTTGACCCTTACCTGCCAGACGGTCTGCTCGGAAAACCATGCCATCTGGTCCAGTTCCTGGAAACCGCCTGTGCCGATGCCCATGGAACCGGTTTCCGGGGTGATGGCCACCACCGGGGAATGGGCCCAGTAGGCCGCGGTAATGGCGGAAACAAAATTGGCCGCACCCGGCCCGTTCTGGGCAATACAGGCTTGGGGCCGGCCCGTGACCCGGGACAGGCCGTCTGCGGCATGGGCGGCGGCCTGTTCATGGGCAACGGATACAAAACGGATGCCCGCGGCCGGGAAAAGATCCAGGGCGTCCATGTAGGCGGAACCCACAATACCGAACACGGTTTCCACACCTTCTGCTGCCAGGGTTTCCACCAATGCTTCGCTGGGTGTCATCTTATGCGTTGTCATCTGTAACCTCCCTGAATTTTATGCTTTCAATGAGTTTGTGAACACTATATTGAAAAAACTGAAAATAATCGTCGGATTCGATAATGACGCCCTGCAGTTTTCGGATCTGCACCAGCCCATGCAAAGAAGACCAGAAAAACACGGCAAAATTGTTTGGATAAGGCTCATCAAAAACCTTTTGCACATTTCCCTGCCGGATGATGCCGGCAATTTGCTCCAGGATCAAAAGCCCCTTGGAGCCGATGGTCCGGTTGACATCCTCGGAGAAAAAGACCTGGGGCGAGGAAAGAAAATAATTGATCACGTCAAAATAATCTTTGTGCGCCCGGCTGAACTGGTAATACGCCTCTGCACCTTTTTGAAGCTGAACACGGGGATCGGATATCCCTTCGGTTTCAGAAACCAGGTAAGTATGCAGAATCTCCAGGCCCTCCTGCTGCAGGGAGGCAAAAATTTCAGCCTTGTTGGTGAAATAAAAATAAATGGAGCCGATGGAAAGCTCCGCCTTTTTCGAAATCTTGTTCACAGACGTGCGGGAAAACCCCTCTTTTAAAAGCAATGCCCTTGCGGCGTTTAAGATCTGGGTGCGCCGCTGCATTTTCTCCCGCTGCCTTCGTTCCTTTTGTCCCATTTTCTGCTTTTTTAATTTTATTGGTTGGACAGACAGCCACCCGGGTCACAATTCCATGAGCTGGCCGCCGGTAATATTCATTGCCTGGCCGGTGATATAAGAAGACGCTTCCGACGCCAGAAATGCTGCCAGATCGGCCACTTCGGCCGGCTCTCCGATGCGGCCCAGGGGAATGGTGGCACACATTTCCTTCTGCCGCTGTTCGGCCGTGGTGTTGAAAAACTGCGCTTCAAGCTCAAAGCGCCACTTTTCGATATCGGTCATGATCTGCCCCGGACAGATGGCGTTGACCCGGATGCCGGCACCGGCCAGTTCCTTTGCCATGGTCTTGGTGAGCATGATCACCCCGGCCTTGGCTGCGGCATAGGCGGAATTAAAAAGGGGCGCCACCTTGCCCGCCCTTGAGGCGATATTGACGATGGATCCCCCGCCTGCCTGGCGGATTTCCGGAATCACGGCCTTTGACACCCGGAACACCCCGTTGAGGTTTACGTCAATGGTTTTGACCCAGGCGGCCTCGTCATAGTTTTCCACGTCGCTTGGCACCCCAAAGGAGGCCCCGGCATTGTTGCATAAAATTTCAATGCCCCCGAACTCCCGGACCACGGAGGCCACCATCTGTGAAATGGATTCGGAATCGGTGACATCCAGGCTCAGAGCCCGGCAGCGCACCTTGAAATCATCTGCAATCTGTTTTTCAATATCCTGCATCTGCTCGGAGCTGGCCGTGCTGACCTGACTCTGATCCGGCTGGGGCCGGCCCAGATCGGCCACCACAATGTTGGCCCCGCAGGCGGCCAGTTTGGCGGCAATGGCATATCCGATGCCGGTTTTTTTCCCGGCCCCGGTCACAATAGCGGTCCTGCCTTTCAAATCCGGGTACATGGCACCTCGCATTTTTTAAAATTAGAATGCTTCTCAGTTTTAAAATATTATTCTAAACGATACCTGAAAAGTCAAGCCCTGTTTTTGCTTTTTTTTCAAACAGTGTCAGAGCACCAGTTCTTCGATAAAATCAATGAGCTGATTGAGGTTCTGGCAGGTGCGCACTTCGTGGCAGTGGGCCTTGTAGGTATGCATCTCGCTGTCGCCCGTCCCCCAGAAGGCTTCGGGTTCGGGGTTGAGCCAGATGATGCGCCGGGCTTTTTCCCGGATTTCGGCCAGAATGGATTCCCGGGGATGCTGGTAGTTGGACCGGCCGTCTCCCACAATGATCACTGTGGTTTTGCGGTTAATCCGGTGCATGTGGAGCTGCCGGAATTCGTAAAACACCTCGCCGTAGTCGGTCAAGGCGTCAAAGCCGATATCCGGGCTCGACAGCACCTTTTCCAGTGCCCGGTTGACCTCGTTGTGCGCAAAAATCTCGCTGATATCCGTGGTGCCTGACACAAAAGCAAAGCTGTGCACAGAGGAGAAACAGTCCTGAAGAGAATAGAGCAGATGCAGCATGAACCGGGCAGCAGACCACACCGAGCCGGATACGTCGCAAAGGGCAACGATCCGGGTTTTTCGAAGCGGCCGGCGACGGTAGGACAATTCCAGGGGCACGCCCTGGAACCGGCCCGCCCGGCGCAGGGTCTTTCGGACATCGAGTCCGCCCCGGCGCGAGGCCGCAAAACGCCGGCCCATGCGGTCTTTTAGTTTGCGTACCAGCTGCTGGATCACATCGCGCATCTGCTCGATTTCAGCTGGCGTCAGAGACGAAAAAAACTGTTCTCCCAGGCCCTGGTAATGCTTGTGATGGGAGCGCACCTGGCGCAGGCCGTCATTGTAGGGCTGGTTCTGGCGGGTGAGAAGCCCCCGCGCCTGATTAAGGCGCCGGGATGCGGATGCAGCTGCCGGGGCCTGGCTGGTGCCGTCCGGCAGACGGGCCAGCCCCCGCTGTATGGCGTTTATCCGAAGCATCACCTGCATCCGCCCGGCCAGCTGGCCGAGGTTGGACTTGACCCCGCTTGCCGAAGGCGCGTCCGCCTGCTGGTCCAGGTCCTGCAAAACCTGCAGAAAGGAAGCGGGATCACCAGTGACAAAATCAAAAAGCGCGGCATCCAGGTCATCGTCTCCCATGCCGGCCTGGCTGAGCAGCTCGGCCGCGGCCTTGGCATCCATGTGCTGCACATCCTCGTCCTCACTGGCGCCCAGGCCGTGGAAAAACAGGTCATAAACCCGGTCAAATGCGGCCTGGTCCCTGCGGCTTTTGGCAAAATTGGCCCGGAGCACGGTTTTAAACCGGGCTTCATCCACCAGATCCACACACTGAAGATGCTGGTGGCAGTCGATGAGCTCGGCGGTCGATACCCGAAGGTCCGCGGCCCGGCAGGCTGCGGCAAACTGGATCAGCCGGTCGATCATTTCACCGAAAGCACCTTGTCCATGGATTCGCGCACCAGCTGGGCATCCGCGCGGTATTTGCAGATCACATTAAGGGTGTCAGAAACGGCCTGACAGGACAATTCCCCGATGTTTAACACCATCAGGGCCTGGGCCCAGTCCAGTGTTTCGGAAATGCAGGGCCGTTTTTTCATGTCCAGTTCCCGGATATGGTTGACAGCACAGACCAGCCGATCTGCCAGGGCGTCGTCAATGCCAGGCAGTTTCAGGCGGATAATGCGTTTTTCCAGCTCCGGTTCGGGATAGTCGATATAGAGATGAATACACCGGCGCTTTAATGCATCGCTCATGTCCCGGTAGTTGTTGGAGGTGAGCACCACCATGGGGATGTGCCTGGCCTTGCGGATGCCCAGCTCGGGAATCGATACCTGGAATTCCGAGAGCAGCTCCAGCAAAAAGGCCTCAAATTCCGGATCGGCCTTGTCGATTTCATCAATGAGCAGCACCACGGGCTTTTCCGAGGAAATGGCCTGTAAAAGGGGCCGGGCAAGGATGAAGCGCTCGGAGAAAAACGCGTCCTCCTGCTCGGCAATGCGTTCCACGGCCTCGGCAATGCTGGCCGCCCCGGCGATCAAATCATTGATCTTCTCCTTGATCATCTGGGTGTAGAGCAGCTGCTTGGCATATTCCCATTCATACAGGGCCTTGGCCTCATCTAAGCCCTCATAGCACTGAAGCCGGATTTTGTCCCGGCCCAGGCACCGGGCCACGGCCCGGGCCAACTCGGTCTTGCCCCCGCCGGCCGGGCCTTCCACAAGGATGGGTTTTTGGGTGGCAGCAGCCAGAAACACCACCGTGGCAATTTCCCGGGAAGGGATGTAGCCTGCGCGTTCAAGCCGGCAGGTCACATCCTCGATGCTTTCAAATTCCATATATAATCTTTCTGCTATGACCGGATCTGGACGCCGATCTGCTCGAAATAGGTCTTTCGGCAGAGCTGTTCAATGGTCACCATGCGGCCCAGGGCATTGTTAAAATCATTGGCCGCACAGCTAAAAACCCCGTGGCCGTAAACAATGGCGGCCTTGTGGGTCTTGATTGCCGGGGGCACGGTTTGGGAAAGCCCGTAAGGACCCCCGCCGGTCTCACCGGAGACCACCGGAACAGAGCACACCTGCCGGGGGCGCGGACAAAGACGGTGGCAGTCGCCTGAATCCGGGCAATCAGTTTCATGGCAGTCCATGGACAGGATTACGGAAAACAGGGGATGGCCGTGGACAATGGCCAAAAAATTGGTCCGGGCAGCGATCTGCTCGTGGGCCGGCCGTTCAGATGAAGGCCGGCCGCCGCTGGCAGCGCCTGTATTTAAGTTTACCACTGCAACCGAATCTCTGAGATCATCCAGAAAGCTGCCGGATGTGGTGATATACACGCTGTTGCCCAGACGGTAGGAAAGATTGCCGAAGCTGGCATCCACAAGACCGTGGCCGACAACGGCCCGGCCGGCCTCGATAATGGCCGCGCGCGCATCCGCCTCGGTTTCAAACGGGCCGCGCATGAGCCCGCCTTCAAACACAGCCGGCTCTGAAAGATAGGTGCAGGCACGATCAAATGTTTGGATGCGATCCCGGCCGATGTTGCCGGTCCGGCTTGCCTGGAGAGAATCTGCAAAAAACTTCACAAACCCGGCAAAGCAGGCAGCGGAAAAACAAACGCAGGCTTCGGCCATGTCTCTGCCATGGGCAAGGAGGCCAAAGCCGGGAATCACCAGACATCTGCGTTCCGACAAGGCCGGTCCCAGGCGCTGCGGATCCGGGCTTTCGGCCACCGGCAGGTCGATTAAAAACACCCGGGTTTCAGAATCCCGGGGACGGATCACCCCGTCTGCGGCAGTCCGGGCCAGATAGTCAAAGATCCCGGCATAGGGCTCAGCCGGCCGGCCATAAACCACAGCGCCGATCCCGGGCTTTTCCAGCAGGGGATCGAGCCGGGCACAAACCGGGTGCTGGCGGTTCCAGCCGGGCTGACCCTGGCCGGGGGCAGCCCAAAAAAGGGCCTCATTTTCTGTCAGGCCGCTTCGGCAGAGTCTTTTGGGATATGCAGAAATATCGGAGTCCATGGCTGTGTTCGGGAAAAATAAGGGTTAACGCCATCCCGGGAACAATCCCGGCTGCATATAATCCTGATAAATGGCGCACTTTCGGTTTTTCCGGCATTTGCGGCAGACATCAATGTGCTTTTTGGGCCTGCCTTTTTTAAACGGACAGACCAGATATGGAGATGCCGGCGCAGGATTGCTGTGTATACTTGTTTTCATCACAATTGAATTCCTATCACCGCTGCAGGCGGCAATCAAGGGGAAAAACCCGGGCTTTTTTGCCCGGCCGGGAACAATTTTCTTGATCATCCGGGCATTTGACGTTAACGTAAAAAACGTCTTAGCGGCGGCAAATGGATAAACGTATAAAAATCAACAGGTTTTTATAATCTTTACCTGACAGAGACCAATCGGAAAAACGGAGTATCCCCATGGAAATCAGCATCCAGAAAGCCGGGTCCCTAAAGGACCTGCCAGACGAATCCGAACTGGCTTTCGGCACCCTTTTTACAGACCACATGTTCAACATGGACTATGATTTGGACAACGGCTGGCACAACCCACGCATCGAGCCCTACGGACCCATTACCATAGACCCCTCCACCATGGTGCTCCACTACGGCCAGTCCATCTTCGAGGGGTTAAAGGCCTTTAAGACCCCGGAAGGCGAAATCCAGCTTTTCCGCCCGGAGCAGAATTTCACCCGGTTTAACCAGTCCGCCCATCGCATGTGCATTCCGGCCTTTGATGAAGAATTTGCCCTTAGAGCATTAAAAGAGCTGCTCAAAATTGAAAAGCGCTGGGTGCCCTCGGCCCCGGGCACGTCTTTGTATATCCGGCCCACCATCATTGCCATGGATCCGTTTCTGGGTGTGCGGGCCTCCTACACCTACCGGTTTTTCATCATCCTGAGCCCGGTGGGGGCCTATTACAAGGAAGGATTCAACCCGGTAAAAATCTGGGTGACAGAAAAATATGTCCGGGCCGTGCCCGGCGGCGTGGGCGAGGTGAAAACCGCCGGCAATTACGCGGCCAGCCTGTATGCCGGAGAAGAGGCCCACCACAAGGGCTATACCCAGGTGCTGTGGCTAGACGGAGTGGAGCGCAAATACGTGGAGGAAGTGGGCTCCATGAACATCTTTTTTGTCATTGACGATGAAATCATCACACCCGCGCTTTCCGGCAGCATTTTATCTGGCATCACCCGGGATTCGGTCATTGAAATGGCCGAAAAATGGGGGCATCCGGTCACCCAGCGGCGCATCTCCATCGATGAGGTGGTCGAAGCCCATAAGGCCGGCAAACTCCAGGAATGCTTCGGTTCGGGCACGGCAGCGGTGATCTCGCCGGTGGGCCAGATCAAATACAAGGACAAGACCCTTGCCATTGGCGACGGAAAAGTGGGTTCCTGGGCCCGGAAATTTTTCGACGCCATCACCGACATCCAGTACGGCCGCACACAGGATACCGAGGGCTGGGTCCATAAAGTGGATTAAAATCCGCATGCAAACAAAAAAGCGGGGGCAGACTTAGTAAGGTCTGCACCCCGCTTTTGTTTTACCGGCGCGGTTCTTCAGCCGTGCACCTTCTTACTTGATCTCAACCTTTTTGCCCTTGCTTTGCTCGGTCTTGGGCACTTTCACCTCAAGTACCCCGTCTTTGAACCCGGCTTCGATCTTGTCGGCATCCGCGTTATCGGGCAGCGTGAAAGCGCGCTGGAACTTGCCGTAAAACCGCTCCCGGCGGTAATAGTTCTCCTCGTTGACATCGTCTTCATGGCTGCGCTCTCCTTTGATGGAAAGCACGCCATTGTTGACATCAATAGATATATCGTCCTTTTTCACGCCGGGAAGCTCGGCCTTGATCATAATGGCGTCATCCTTTTCATAGGTATCCACCATGGGCCGCCATTCAAACAGGCCGACATCCTCCCTGCTTTCGGTTGCCGGAACCGCATCCTCAAACAGCCGGTTGATCCGATCCTGCAAAGTGGGCAGCGTGGTCCAGGGATTCCACCGTACCAGTGCCATAGCGTTCACCTCCTTTTATTTTTATTTAACAATTTGTTTTTGTTAATCATCCTTTGCTTTCACCTTTATTATAATCACTTTTGCAACCTGTTCAAGAGGACGGCTGAAATTTTTTGCCGGGCAAACTTGACACACTCGTAAAAATCAGTTTTTTCGCTCCTGAGCGTTTACGGAGGTTTCCGTAAACGCTCAATGTCGCTTCAAAAACCGACCCCGCCCTTGGACTTCCTTGGAAGTCTTTTTTACAGGCAGTGTTAAGTTTGAAGTTAGTAAGTATTTAGTAAAATCAAGAACTTATTTCTTTATTGGTTGATAACTTCCCCGGGGGTCATCCATGTCAGCGGCCGGAGGCGGGTGTGTTTGTCTGCATTGGAGCGGTTTGGCCAAAGGTTGTCCCGGGGTCTGGCGTCCGGAATTTCAAACTGTCTGAGGGCGACCAGCCCGAGTTTTTGAAATTCCAGCCAGGATCCCGGGACAACCGGCCAAATCGATCCGCAGACAATCACACCCGCCTCCGGCCGCTGACATGCGAAAACCGTTTACGCCGCCTGCCGGCTTTGATGAATCCCTGTTGCAATTCAATGACTTTTAACTTACTATAATTATATTCGGTGGATTGAAACGCTATCCTTCCACCCTCCTTTTACCGAGGCACGGTTATGAATTACGTGATTATCGGAAACGGTGTTGCCGGCGTCACCGCCGCAGAAGCCATCCGGCAGATCGATGCCCGCGGCCAAATCACCATGATCTCAGACGAAACCCATCCCCCTTACTGCCGTCCCATGATCAGCAACCTTCTGGAAGGGGCCGTGGATGTTTCCCGGCTGCCCATCCGGGGGCCGGACTTTTACGACCGGCTTTCCATCACGCCCGCGCTCGGCAGCCGCGTGACAGCCCTGGATATCACCGCCCACACCGTGGCCACAAAAGACGGCGGGACTCACGCATATGACCAACTGCTGATCGCCGCCGGCGCCGATCCCCGGCCTCTTGACGCGCAGGGCCTGGACTTGGGAGGCATTTTTTTCATGCGCAATATCGCCCAGGTACAGGAAATGATCACCGCCCTGGCCGATACCCGTCATGCTTTGGTGCTCGGCGGCGGACTCGTGGGATTCAAGGCCGCCTACAGCCTGCTGAAGCGAAATATTGCCGTGACCATGCTGATCCGCTCCGGCTATCCCCTTTCCATGCAGGTGGATGAAACCGCCGGGGAAATGATCCAGCAGGTGCTCTGTGACCACGGACTGACCGTGCGCACGGGAATTTCGGTCACCGCCTTTGAGGGTGGCGGCCGGGTGCAAACCGCACATCTGTCCGACGGCAGCCAGATCCCGTGCGACATGGCCATTATCGGAAAAGGGGTGTTTCCGGCCCACGGGTTTGTTCCCACAGACCGCATTGATACGGATGCGGGCATCCTGGTCGACGATCACATGGCCACAAGCGCACCCGGTATATATGCCGCAGGGGATGTGGCCGAGCACATCGATATTGCACGCCAGAAACGGTGGGTCAACGCCATCTGGCCCGAAGCCGCGGCCCAGGGCCGGGTGGCGGGATTCAACATGGCCGGCCAGAACCTTGCTTACCGCGGTAGCCTTTCCAGAAACGTGATCCGCATGTTTGACACCGATGTGATGACAGCCGGCCGGGTCAGCCCCAGGGACACAGACGAAACCTGCCGGTTTTTCTCCGCCGCTGACCACAGGCGCCAAACCTATCGCAAGCTTGTGTTCGAAGATCAAATCCTGGTGGGATTTGTCATGATCAATCAAATCGAACAGGGAGGGGTGCTCGCATCCCTGATCCAGAGCCGCACGCCCGTGAAAATATCTGCACATCACCTGCTGGACCCGGGCTTTAACGTCAGCCGGCTTTTTGACCGGTAACCGGATTACCGGGCAATCCGGCTGATTGATCGCATTGATTTCATATGCCGTCTTCATGCGGCAGGGAGGAAAGCTTATGAAACAGGTCATTGTTCATCCCGAACGCTGCGTGGGATGCATGCAGTGCATGCTCGCCTGCGCGGCCGCTCATTCGAAAACCGGCGCCCTGATTTCAGCCATTTCCGAATCGCCCCGGCCCAAACCCAGGATTCACGTGGGTGCAGGCCTCTATGACGAGGGATTTCCCAACCGATGCCGGCATTGTAATCCCGCCCCGTGCCAGATGGCCTGCCTGCCCGGGGCCATTTACCGGCAGACCACAACCAACACCGTGCTCATCAATCCGGACGTGTGCATCAACTGCGCATCGTGTGCCATGGCATGTCCCTACGGGGTGATCCGGTACCACGCCGATCCCCTGGGGCCTGCTGGCAAAACCATTGCCGTGAAATGCGACAACTGCATTGCCCGCCAGCACAAGGGCCTGATTCCGGCCTGCGTGGAGGTTTGCAAGGTCGGGGCGCTGACATTTGAGGAAATGGATGCGGCCATGAAGAAAAAAACCGACCAGGTGGCCCGCAGCATGAGCGCAGAAGCCATTGCGGCTGACCACGCCCCGGGTTTTTCGCTGCTAAACACAATCAAAAGGGCCCAAAAAGAAATCAACCTGTCAAGATAAAGGGAGGACGGGACAATGACGCACCATCATAACTATACCATCACCAAGGACGGCCAGCTTTTGATCAAAAAAATGGAATCCGACCAGGTGGAAACCGTCTGGGACCGCCACGCGGCCCAGCAGCCCCAGTGTGGATTCTGCGACCTGGGTTTGAGCTGCCGGATCTGCGCCATGGGCCCCTGCCGGGTCGATCCGTTCGGCGAAGGCCCCCAGCAGGGCGTATGTGGTGCAGACGCCGATATTATCGTGGCCCGGAACCTGTGCCGGATGATTGCAGCCGGAGCTGCCGCCCATTCGGACCACGGACGGGACCTGGTGGAAGTGCTGGCGGAAGTGGCGGAAAACAAGGCCCCGGGTTATGCAATCACGGATACAGAGAAACTCAACCGCGTGGCTGCCGAATATGGCATCGCCGCAGACGGCAAAACACCGGAACAAGTTGCCGGAGAACTGGCCCATGCCATGCAGGAGGATTTCGGCACCCGCAAAAAAGAGCTGGCCCTTGTTACCCGGGCACCGGAAAAAAGACAGCAGTTGTGGCGCAAGCTCAACATCATGCCCCGGGGCATTGACCGGGAAACCTCGGAGGCCATGCACCGCACTCACATGGGCGTGGACAACGGCTGGCAAAGCCTGCTGCTCCACGGCCTGCGAAACGCCCTGTCAGACGGCTGGGGCGGGTCCATGATCGCCACGGAAGTCTCAGACATCCTGTTTGGAACCCCCAAACCCGCCCCCACAAAGGTCAATGCCGGGGTGCTCAAGGCAGACCAGGTCAATGTGGTGGTCCACGGCCACAACCCGGTGGTTTCGGAAATGGTCATGGCCGCCTGCCAGGATCCCGAAATGACAAAACTGGCCGAGGAAAAGGGCGCAAAAGGCATCAACCTGTGCGGCCTGTGCTGCACCGGAAACGAACTGCTCATGCGCCACGGCATTCCCATGGCCGGCAACCATCTGATGACCGAGCTCATCATAGCCACCGGTGCCATTGAAATGATGATAGTGGATTATCAGTGCATCATGCCCGCGCTTTCAAAGGTGGCGGCCTGCTATCACACAAAAATGATCAGCACCAGCGACAAGGCCCGGTTTCCGGGCATGGAGCACGTGGAGTTTCACCCGGACAACGCGCGGAAAAAAGCCTATGACGTGGTCAAAGCCGCCATTGAAAACTTTGCCAATCGCGGTGAGACCTATATTCCGGTGGAGCCGCTGGATGCAGTGGGCGGTTTTTCCGTGGAAGCTGTTGTGGGGGCTTTAGGGGGCACGCCCGAGCCGCTGCTCGATGCGATCAAGGCGGGCAAAATCCGCGGAGCCGCAGGCATTGTGGGCTGCAACAACCCCAAGATCAAACATGACTACGGCCATGTGACCCTGACAAAGCGGCTGATTGAAAACGATATCCTGGTGGTGGACACGGGATGTGCGGCCGTGGCCACTGCCAAAGCCGGATTTAAAGTGGCAGATGCCATATCCCATGCCGGGCCGGGCTTAAAGGAGGTGTGCGGGTCTTTGGGAATACCGCCGGTGCTGCATTTCGGCTCGTGTGTGGACAATGTGCGCATCCTGGTGCTGGCCGCAGCCCTGGCCAACGCCCTGGGAACCGATATAAGCGACCTGCCCCTGGCCGGGGCTGCCCCGGAGTGGTACTCGGAAAAAGCCGTTTCCATCGGTGCCTATGTGGTGGCATCGGGCATTTATACAGTCCTGGGCCCCATGCCGCCCATTGCCGGCAGCATGAACGTGGTGGAACTGCTCACAAAAGGGCTTGGCGAAGTGGTGGGGGCCACATTCGCCGTGGAACCGGACCCGGAAAAAGCCGCCGTGCTCATCCGCGGCCACATTGAAAACCAGCGCCGGAAACTGGGCCTGGACGCGACAGAGGTGTAATTTCGCAAGCAACGGGGTACTCGGTGGTTTTTGGGTGGTTCTCTAGATTGACTTGCAGGATTTGACCTCAGGCCACTTTATCCCTGAGGATCCCCAACACCCTGCGGCCTCAGAGTTTTGCCGCATCCGGGTCCACCTTTGCTTTGCCGGTTTTTGCCCGGACAAAATTGACGATTTTTTTCACCGCAAGGGGAAAAATGCCGAGAATCACAAAGGAGATGATCAGCGAGGGTGAAAGAATGTCGCCCATTTTGCTGATCTGTCCCAACTGGTTGCCAGCATTGATAAAAACGGCTGTGCCCGCAAGCATTCCCACCTGGGAAACCCAGTAAAATGTCCATAGCCGCATCTCGGTTAAGGCCAGGGCCAGGTTGATGGCAAAAAACGGAATTGCCGGAATCAGGCGCAGGGTAAACAAATAAAATGCGCCTTCCTTTTTAATGCCCGCATTGATTTTGTCATACCACGTGCCCATTTTTTGTTTTGTCCAGTCCCGAAACAGGTATCTGGCCACCGCGCACGCAAGGGTTGCACCGATGGTGCTGGCAAAGGAGACAAGGACAAGGCCGATCCAGAATCCGAAAAGAGCCCCGCCCGCCAGTGTCATGACCGCCGCACCCGGAAGGCTCAACGCCGTAACCCCGACATAGATGATCAAAAACGCACCTGAAACCAGAACAGGGTATTGTGCAAGCAGGGCCTGAAAATTTTCCCTGGACTCTTTGATGTAGGACAGGTTCATGTACTGCTGCAGGTCCAGGGCGAAAAACAGCACGACAATGATCACAATCACGCCGATAACGGCGAGTTTTTTGGTATCCGGAATTTTCATGGGCGCATCTCTCTATTCATTGTCTTTTCCGCAGGCTCTGCCCTTTAAGGCAAAAAAGAATTTCAGCCCCTTTTTCATGCGCTCGGAAAAAATTTTCGGGCTCAGGTATGCGCCGGCCACGCGCTTGTTGATCTCGCCCAGGGTGGGATAGGGATGAACCGCCGAGGCCAGCGTGGACAGCTTGACCCGGCCGGCTACCACCGCAACCCATTCGTTTATGAGATCGCCTGCATTGGGCCCCAGGATCTGGACGCCGATGAGGTTTTCCTTTTCATCGAGGATCATCTTGATTTGTCCGGCCGTGTTGCCCATGGCCAGGCTCCGGTCATTGTCTTTGAAATCCTCTCGCCATACCGAGTAAGATATGCCTGCTTGTTTTGCGCTTTTCTCATTCATGCCGATGCTGGCCAGTTCGGGATCCGTGTAGGTACACCAGGGCAGAAAGGTGTAATCGGCTTTTCTGGGCAGATGGAAAACGGCATTTGCGATCACGATGGAGCCCTCATATCCCGCGGCATGGGTGAACAAAAACGATCCTGTGACATCGCCTGCGGCAAAAATGTGATTCTGCGAAGTGCGCATCCGGGCGTCCACCGTAATGCCCCGGCCGGTAAAATCGACCCCGGCCTTATCAAGGGCCAGTCCGCCGATGTTGGGCGTTCTGCCGGCGGCCACCAGCAGGGTTTCGGCATGTACCTGTTTTTCCTCTCCCTTGCCGTTTTCAAACACCACTTCCTTTTTGCCGCCTGAATCTTTTGCGGATAAGATTTTGGCGTTGAGGTGAAAAGTCAGGTTCGGGGAAGCCGCAAGCAGCCCCAGCAGTTCGTCTGCCAGGTCCTTGTCCTCCTTGCCCAGGATCTGATCGGCCCGTTCGATAACGGTCACCTGTGTGCCCAACCGTGAAAATGCCTGCCCCATTTCCACGGCAATGGGGCCGCCGCCGATGATCGTCATGGATGCCGGCAGTTTTTCCAGGGAAAAAATTTCCCGGTTGGTGATATAGCCGGCCTGCTCCAGCCCGGGCACCGGGGGGGCGCCCGGAGAAGAGCCGGTGGCAATGACCCATTTTTTGGCAGACACGCTATTCCCGTTTAAGGAAACCGCATGCGCGTCCACAAATTCCGGATTGCCGAATTCAACCTTTGCGCCGAGCCCGCAAAACCGCTCTTCTGAGTCATGCTGTTGAATCGTGGAAATGACATTTTTTATCCGGTCTCTGATGCAGCCAAAATCCACGGGCGGCGCATCCACCTCCGGCAATCCGTGTTTGCCGGCATTGACAATGGTATGATATGCCCGCGCCGAGTTAATCAGCGTCTTGCTGGGCACGCACCCGAAGTGCAGGCAATCGCCGCCAAGATCCTTTTCCTTTTCAATCAAAAGGGTTTTGGCCCCGAGCTGGGCCGCGCCTGAAGCCGTTGTCAGCCCCGCAGCCCCGCCGCCGATAATACCGATGTCATAATCGTATGGCTTTGCCATATTGCCTCCCGCTATCAATTACGTAACAGAACTCTTTAAAAGATCGTAAACATGATACACAAACATGCCAGAAACCAATCTCACGGCATTGAGGTTTTTCTGTCTTCACTTGGTTCTGGTAAGGTCTTTTACAAACTGTGATGGTAAAAATGAGCCGGACAAATAATTTGTCACAGTCGTTTAACCCAGAGGTATAACTATTATCAGGGCAGAAATAGTTTGTGTTATAGCTCGGTGCCGGGCTGCGGCCTGCGGGGAACACTTCCGGGGAACTTTTTTTGAAAGCTTGCAATGGATATCTTTATAAAGCATATTTTCCCGATTGATTGATGCTTGCCGGCAAAAAAATAATGATCCGCCAGGATCAATAATTTGTACGGGGACAGGATGGAACAGATATTCACGGAAAAACGGGAAGTCAGGGAAACGGATCTGCAGCTCGTAGAAGATTCCATGCAGGGCTCCCGGTCTGCACTCGAAAAACTGGTTTTGCGCCATCAGGCATGGATATACAATATCGCATTTAAAATGGTGATGGATCACGACGATGCCAGCGATATCACCCAGGAAATCCTGATCAAGACAATCCGTGCGCTTCCATCCTATGATCCGGATAAGGCGGCGTTCCGGACATGGATTTACCGGATAACCGTAAACCACGTGCTGAGCATGAAGAAGAAAAAATTCGAGCACAGGATCAGCGACATTGAAACCTATGTCTCTCTTATTGAAAAATTGCCCGAAGACAGGTACTGCTCCCATCCGGAAAAACAACTCCTTGAAGAAGAGATCAAAATCGGCTGCATGACGGGAATGATCATGTGCCTGAGCCGAAAGGAGCGTATGGTTTTCATCCTTGGCGGCATTTTCGGTATCCCGGATACCGAAGGAAGCCAAATCATGGAGGTTTCAAAAGTCAATTTCAGAAAGATACTTTCCCGGGCAAGAAAAAAGATAAGCCCGCATGTAAACGGATTCTGCGGGCAAATCGACCCGAAAAATCCCTGTCGCTGCGCCAACAAGGTAACCGCATTTCTCAGTCTTGGAATGGCAGATCCGGAAAAACTAAGATTCCACCATCCTGCCAAACCCCCTATCAAGGACGTGGCTACGAAAAAATACAAGCAATTCAGGAAACTTTATTATGAACCATTTTTAGATCTATACCAGCAGCAGCCGTTTTACGATCCACCGGATACGACCCGATGGCTCAGGGATATCCTGCAGCAAAAGGCGTTTCGGGAGATTTTCAATCTTTGAGCTAAATTGAGCGTTTGAGCCAGCGGGCTTATTTTTATGGATTTACTGCTGAATCAAAGTCTGATTCTATATGGCGCCGTCAACCATTAAACAAAAAAAGGAGGTGGCTTGATGCCGATCAGAAAGTTGTCTTTGCTTTTCACTCTGTTTTTATTTCTCAGCGCCTGTGCTTCTCTGGGCGGGGAGAAACAACCCCATAACATCAATGATTTTGCTCATGATTTCACACTGCCGGATCAGGACGGCAACCTTGTGCGCCTAAGCGATACACTGGACAATTACCAGGGCGCAGTGATCGCTTTTTATCCAAAAGACGACAGCCGAAACTGAACTGCTGAATTTGTTGAGTTTCAACAAAACATCAGCGAATTTGAATCGCGGCAAATCAGGGTTCTGGGAATCAGCAACGACTCCGTGGCATCGCACCGGAAATTTATCGAAAAACACGATCTTGACGATCTCACGCTCCTGTCAGACGAGGACGGAAAAATAACCGGGATCTACAATGCCGACCATTGGCTGTTGCCTGTGGCCAGCCGGGTCTACATTATTGTGAACAAGGACGGCAGGATCGTCTACAGGAAAAACAAAGGTATTTTTCTCTTAAAAAACCAGACAGAGACACTTTTGCAAGCAATCGACGAACAGCTGTGATGGCCGATTTCATTTGATCACTTTTCCCACTCCCGGACAGTTATTTCATCTCCCGGTAACGCCGGATCAGATTGTTTGTTGAACTGTCGTGTCCGGGTTCGGTGTTTGTATCGAGTTCAGGCAGGATGCGGGCGGCGAGTTGTTTGCCCAGTTCCACACCCCACTGGTCAAATGAATCAATATCCCAGATCACGCCCTGGGTAAAAACGCTGTGCTCGTAAAGGGCAACGAGTTTTCCGAGCGCCTCCGGGGTGAGCCGTTCGGCAAGAATCGTGGTGGACGGGCGATTGCCGCCAAAGACCCGGTGGGGCACCAGCCAGTCAGCCGTGCCCTCGGCCCTGACCTCCCCGGCTGTCTTGCCAAAGGCCAGCGCCTCTGCCTGGGCAAAAACATTTGCCATAAGAATGTCGTGATGTCGGCCCACGGGATTGAGCGATTGGGCAAATGCGATAAAATCACAGGGAATGAGCCGGGTGCCCTGGTGAATGAGCTGGTAAAAGGAATGCTGACCGTTGGTACCGGGCTCACCCCAGTACACGGGGCTGGTCTGGTAATCAACCGCAGTGCCGTCAAGCGTGACATGCTTGCCGTTGCTCTCCATGGTCAACTGCTGCAGGTAGGCTGGAAACCGGTTCAAATGCTGCTCGTAAGGCAGAACTGCAACAGTGGGTGCGCCGAAAAAGTTGGCGTACCACACGGTCAAAAGCCCCATGAGCACCGGCAGATTGTGCCCGAAATCAGCGGTGCGGAAATGCTCGTCCATCTGCCGCATGCCCTCGAGCAGGCCGTAAAAGCCCTCCGGGCCGATGGCAACCATTGTGGACAGGCCGATGGCCGAGGCCATGGAATAACGTCCGCCGACCCAGTCCCAGAATTCAAACATATTGGCGGTGTCAATGCCGAATTCCGCCACCTTGCCGGCATTTGTCGATACTGCCGCAAAATGCCGGGCCACCGCATCTTTGTCGCCGCCAAGCCCCTTGACCAGCCAGTCACGGGCGGTTTGCGCATTGGTCATGGTCTCCTGGGTGGTAAACGTCTTGGACGCCACGATAAACAGGGTTTCCGCCGGGTCCAGGTCACGGAGAGTCTCTGTGACATCCGTGCCGTCGATGTTGGACACAAACCGGAAAGTCATGGACCGGTCGCTGTAATGCTGAAGCGCCTCATAGGCCATGACCGGGCCGAGATCTGATCCGCCGATGCCGATGTTGACGACATTTCGAATCGGTCTGCCGGTGTGCCCCTTCCACTCACCGCTCCGGAGCCGGCCGGAGAAATCCGCCATCTTGTCAAGGACCGCGTGGACGCGATCAACAACATTTTCGCCGTCAACCATAATGGCGGTTTGGCGCGAAGCGCGCAGGGCCACGTGCAGGACAGCGCGGTTTTCCGTAATGTTGATTTTTTCACCGGAAAACATGGCCGCAATCCGGTCCTGCAGACCGGACTGTTTTGCCAGCTCCACCAAAAGCCCCATGGTTTCATCGGTGACGCGATTTTTCGAGTAATCGAGGTACAGGCCGGCGGCCTGGGCTGTCAAACGCCGGCCGCGCTCTGAATCGTCGGCAAACAGCGTGCGCAGGTGCACGTCACCGATGTCATTGAAGTGGCTTTCCAGTGCCTTCCAGGCCGGCCGTGCGGTGAGATACGGGATGTGTGGGGTCATGGTTGTACTCCTTTTGCTTGTTGACTTCAGCACCTTGCTCATGGATGCCATGGCAGCCGGGAAAATCTTTGCCGGCCCGCAGTATCCTTTGTCTTATCCGGGGGCCGTCATTGCGTGGCGTGCCGCGCCCAGCAGGGCCGCCTCGGGATGCAGAATCACGGACACCCGTATTTTTTTCATGAGTTCAGCCATCCGTCCCTTGCGCACAAAAGCGTTTAAAAAACTTTCGCTTTCCAGAAGCGGTAAAATCCGGGGCGGTATGCCGCCGCCAAGATAGACACCGCCTGTGGCCATTGTCTTTAGCGCCATGTTTCCGGCTTCAGCGCCCAAAACAGTAACAAACATCTCAAGGGTTTTTTCACAAAGGCCGCACGGCTGTTCTTTGTCCAATGCGCTCCTTATAATCTCCGGGACCGGATCTTCGCCGGCAGGAACCTTCCGGGCCGGACAATCCGGATCTCCTGTAACCCCGGTATTTTTGAAATATTGGTAAATATTGGCCAGGCCCATGCCGGAACAAACGCGTTCATAGCTGACATGATCATAGCGGTCTGACAGGTCGGCAAGCAAACCGGTTTGCCCGGGGCCTATGGGTGCAAAATCGGCATGTCCGCCTTCAGAGGCAAAAGCCCGGTAGCCTTTCCCGTCCCATACCAAAAACCCCTCTCCAAGGCCTGTGCCCGGGGCCACAACAGCCATGGTCCCGCCTGCTGCCGGACTTGCCTTGTTAATCACGTGCAGGTCGTTTTCAGTCAGCACGGCAACCGCGTTTGCAAAAGCGGTAATATCATTTAGCAGGCAGACAGATTGAGCCCCAATGGTTTGTGCGAGTGCGGCTTCTTCCATAACCCAGGGCAGATTGGTGATTTTTGCCCGCCCGCCCACAACCGGGCCGGCCACGCCAAAAGCGGCCCGGTCAATAGGGATGTCTACGGCTGACAAAAATTTTTCTATGATGGCTTCAAGGCCGGAATAATCCCTGCTGGAAAATTTTTCCTTTGCCAAAGGCCGGCGCAGACCGCTTTGGGATGAATACAGGGCCAGCTCTGTCTTGGTGCCGCCGATATCACCGGCCAAAACCGTAATGTCTTTTTCATTGCCATATCCCATAAGCGCTCCGCCTGCCCCTGGTTTTAATACATTTATACACGATACATAACACCTGTATGATCTGCAGCTATTTAAAACCATAGTCACAAACCAGCGCAAGGACAAAAACAAACGCCTCTGATGTTACCTGCAAGGATCAGGCTTGTTTCATTATGGCATCGCGCAGGCCGGCACCCAGGTCTCTGGCGGCCTTTTCAGTGTCAGGCTGGGCTTCAAATGTGTTTACGCCCACTGTATCCACCGTTGCCTCCGGGCCGAAAATCATTTTCAGTCCGGCCATTTCGCATGTGTCTCCATAGCCGCAGCGGATGCAGGGAATGTTGCCCGTGATTTTCACGGATCCCAGAAAATTCATGCCTTCTTCCATCATGTAATAAAAAATGCTGTTGGCACCGCTTTCGCAAGCCGGAGGCAGGCCTTCACAGTCTTGCGGAATCGCGCATGTCACCACGGCCACACCGGATTTCCCGCTCATGAATCCATGCTTGTGCCGAAGCGGATACAGCCTTTCGAGAAACACCTTGGTCCGGGCGTCAATGCTCGAATAAGGGGTATACCCGCCGACCACAAGGCCGTTTGCCTGTTTGGCTTTTTCAGCCAGCATATTGCCGTCATCGCCGATAACACATTCATTTGTATCCACGCATCCCAGACAGGCCCGGCAGGGTTCGATTTCAAGGTCACTGAGCTTAAAAAACTCGGTTTCCGCGCCCGTGGCTTCCAGCACGGTTTTCACAGCCCGGTCTGTGTTGCTGTTTTCAATCGGTGATCCGGATACTCCCAGAACTTTCATCTGAACCTCCTTGCCTTGAATTTGTTTACTCAACATTAACTATACCCTTACGTAATTACAAACTTTAATCTTATCATTCGGTCGAACCCAACTTCCCGGATTCAAAAGCTATGGTCAATGTATCAAGTACCGGAAACAGGAATGGCACAGTTTTATGGCGGGTGTTGACGTATTTGTAGCCAACAATAGCTATCCATGGTACACAAAACTTTCGGACATTTGCCCCTGCTTTCTTTTCAGGTTTTGTTGCCTTTATGAAAGGAGCGTGCTTGTCCTCTTTTTTCAATGAAAATTCCACTTGATCCGGAAGTACCATTTTTCCCAGAGGAGTTCAGATTCCATGCCCACGAAAGAACAACTGCGCAAGCGACTGATTGGTAAACTAAAAGAGCTGTTTCAGCTCAATCAGCCGGATCTCGATTTCGGCTTTTACAAAATCATGCACGCCAAGGCCGGCCAGGTGACGCAGTTTATTGAAAAGGATCTGATGTCCATCATTGAAGCCGAATTTTCACATATCGATAACAGCCAGCAGGCGGCACTGAAAGCCGAGTACGAAAGCGCAGTTGAAACCGCCCGGCAATACGGAGCACCGAATCCGGAAGAAACCGATGCGGTACGCGAAGCCCGCTGCCGTTGGGAAGCGGCAGCAGACACGGCCCGGGCGGAAACCGAAATCTATGATCATTTGTACCGGTTTTTCGAGCGGTATTATGAAAGCGGAGACTTTATTTCCCGGCGTTACTATGCCCGGGAAACCGATGAAAAAGCCGCGCCGTACGCCATTCCCTACAACGGGGAAGAGGTCAAGCTTCACTGGGCCAACGCCGACCAGTACTACATCAAAACGGCCGAATATTTTAACAGCTTTACCGTGGGCATCCGGAAGGCCAAAGAAGTGCAGGAAGAAGAAACCGGGGTATTCGGCAAATCCGAAACCCCCATGCCCCTGCATTTCAAAATCGTTGAGGCCACCGAAGGCGAACACGGCAATGTCAAGGCCTCGGATGCCACCACCCGCTATTTTATCATTCACCGGGATGAACCGGTGAAACTGGATGCATCCGGCGAACTGGTGCTTCAGTTCGAATACCGGCCGGACCCGGAAAAAACCGGGCAGGAAAGTGTGTGGCGGGAAAAACGAAAGGCCGAAGCCGTTGATACCATCCTTGCCGAATTGAAAAACGTAAAAGGCGCGGAAGCCTATTACAGCCTGCTCACCATCCCGGCGCCCACTGCAAAGGACAAGAAACGCCCGCTTCTGGCGAAATATGTTAACCAGTACACCTCCCGTAACACCTATGATTATTTTATTCACAAGGACCTTGGCGGTTTTTTACGCCGGGAGCTTGATTTTTACATCAAAAACGAGGTCATGCACCTCGATGACATTGAAAACGCCGATGCCCCGCGCGTGGAAACCTATCTTTCCAAAATCCGCATTATCCGCAAAATCGCCCATAAACTGATCGATCTCATGGCCCAGCTGGAGGATTTCCAGAAAAAACTCTGGCTGAAAAAGAAATTCGTGGTGGAGACCAACTACTGTATCACCCTGGATCGCATTCCCGAAGCACTGTACCCCGAAATCGCCGGCAACGATGCCCAAAGAGAAGAATGGATACGGCTGTTTGCCATCGATGAGATGGAGGCGGAAAAGGGCATCGAGGGGATGGGTCGGCCCGGGTATACGGCACCGGTAACGGAGGATTTCTTAAAAGCCAATCCCTATCTGCTAGTGGATACGCGGTTTTTCGGTGAGGGGTTTAAAGCCCGTTTGATAGCCTCAATAGATGATTTTGATGAACAGTGCGACGGGCTGCTGATTCATTCAGAGAATTTTCAGGCCTTAGGGTTGTTATTAGAAAAGTATAAAAGACAAATACAATGTATTTACATTGACCCACCATATAACACTGATGCGGCACCAATCATTTACAAAAATAATTACAAAGTATCGTCTTGGAATTCGTTATTCTCAGATCGATTGATCTGCTCACTACCAATGATAAATAGAAATGGAATTCTATGTGCAACTATTGATGATTTTCAGCAAAAGGAGTTAAATTCAATCGTTCAAGATGTTTATGGCTCTAACTCTATACTTGGTACAGTTGTCATTAGAAACAATCCATCAGGGCGACCGATTCCAACAGGATTTGCAGTTGCTCATGAATATGCAATTTTTGCTTCACATCGTAAGGGAATCACCATCGATAAATTGCCACGCAACGAGCAGCAAAATAAAAGGTATAAGCAAAAAGATAAATTAGGGAGTTTTATGTGGGAGTTGTTGAGGAAAAGAGGGTCAAATTCGAGAAGGGAGGATGCGAGAAGATCTTATTTTCCATTCTATGTAAGTGGATCAAATATAAGGTTGCCCGAACTAAGATGGGATGAAGATAAAGAAATCTGGGAAGTTTTAGAAGAACCAAAATCAAATGAAGATGTCGTTTACCCAATAGATGAAAATGGGGTTGAAAGGAATTGGAGATGGGGCATTGATACGGCAGTAAAAAATGTTAATGAATTGAAAGCTGAGAAAAAAAACGGAAACATAATCATATATTATAAATATCGTCAACCTTCGGGAGTTACCCCTACAACGGCATGGATTACATCGAGATATTCAGCAACTGAACACGGAACAGGCTTGGTCAAACATTTTTTCAAAGAATACCAGCCATTTTCATATCCTAAATCAATTTATGCAGTTGAAGATTGTATTAGTGTTGCAGGCATAGAAAATAATGAAAAAAGCATATGCATAGATTACTTCGCCGGCTCAGGCACTACCGGCCACGCAGTGATCAATCTCAACCGCAAAGACAACGGCAACCGCAAATACATCCTCGTCGAAATGGGCGACTATTTCGACACGGTGTTAAAACCCCGCATCCAGAAAGTCGTATATTCCGATTCCTGGAAAGACGGCAAGCCTACTTCCCGGGATTCCGGCGTATCCCATTGTTTCAAATATCTCCGACTGGAATCCTATGAAGACACGCTCAACAATCTGAAGACGGATGAAAATCCTTCCCGAAATCAGGTCCTTGCCGATAATCCGGCATTGAAAGAAGACTATCTGCTACATTACATGCTGGATGTGGAAACCCGGGGGAGCCAGTCCCTGCTCAATATTGATGCCTTCACTGATCCATGCGCCTACCGGCTCAAGGTCAAAATTCCGGGAAGCGACCAATACGTTAAGCGCCATGTGGATCTTATAGAAACCTTTAACTACCTGATCGGTCTGCGCGTCATTCACACGGATGCCCCCCGGGCATTTGACGCCGTATTTATCCGGCAGCCCGACCCCGAATTGCCGGAAGGGGGGAAATCCCGCCTGGCTGTTGACGGCAAACTCAAGCAAGACGAAAACGGCCCCTGGTGGTTCCGAAAAATCCAAGGCTGGGTGCCGGCGGACCCGTCCCATCCTGACAACGGGCAGAAGGAAAAGGTGCTGATCGTCTGGCGCAAGTTAACCGGTGATCCGGAAAAAGACAACCTGATGCTCGATGAATGGTTTTCCAAAATCCGGAGCAACTCCCGGGACCTGGAATTTGACACCATTTATGTCAACGGCGGCAACAACCTGCCCAACCTGCGCAAGGAAGTAGAAAACTGGCAGGTCCGCCTGATTGAAGAAGAATTCATGCGTCGCATGTGGGATACCCGGGAGGTGTAACATGGCAAAAGATCTGACCGAATCCCCGGTGGACCGGCAAAACATCCTGAACAATTCCTACGCGGTCACCGAAATTCAAAATGCCACAAAGATCAAAGGTATCCATTTTGAAGGCACCGTTTGCCTGATCAAGGAACAGGTGGCCGCTTTTTTCGAGGTGGATACTCGCACCATCGAGCGCTATCTCGAAAAATACGGGGAGGAACTGACCCAAAACGGATACGAGGTGTTGCGGGGAAAACGCCTGAAATCTTTTAAGATGGCTGTAAAAGAGCAATTTGTTACCGACATTGATGTCGGTAACAAAACTCCCCAGATCGGCATCTTCAATTTCCGCGCATTCTTAAACCTCGCCATGCTGATTACTGAAAGCGAGCGCGCCCGGTTGCTTCGGCAAACCATACTGGACATCGTTATTGATACCATCAACAAGCGGACGGGCGGGGGGACCAAATACATCAACCAGCGGGACGAAGATTTCCTATATGCCTGGTTCAGCGAAGAAAACTACCGGAAGATATTTACCGATGCCCTGCGCGATTACGTGGACATGGGCAATTTCAAATATCCACTCTATACCGACAAGATCTATGTGAGCATTTTCAAGGAAAAGGCCCAGGAGTATCGGAAAATCCTGCGACTCCAGGCAAAGGAAAAGGTCCGAAATACATTCTACACCGAAATCCTTGATCTGGTTGCCGCCTATGAATACGGGTTTGCGGAATTATTGAAAGCCTCTTCAGAAAAAAAGGGCCGCAAGCTCGACTCCTGGGAGGTCGATGAACTGTTCCGGCATTTTGAAGCGCAGCCGCATTGGAAACCGTTGATTGAACGGGCCCGGGTCAAAATGGCCAGCCGGGACCTGGCGTTTCGGGATGCCCTGCATCTGCAACTTGAACAATATATCGCACCGCTTCAGGCCAGCGAATTTGAACGGTTTCTCGGCGAGAAAAGCAAAGAGTTGGCCGAACGCCTGGAAGAAGCCCAGGATGTGCTCAAACGCTTAAAGGACCGGTAACTTGCCACTTCATTATCTCACCATCGAACAAGCTGTGGACGTTCACCGCAAAACCGTTGAAAAAAGCGGCGGAGGATCAATCGGCCAGCTTGATCAACAGAAACTGGCCGGGGTTCTGGAGCATATCCAAAACGATGAATATTATCCAACGCTCGAAGACAAATTGACCCACCTTTTTTTCTGCGCGAATAAATTTCACTGCTTCGAGGACGGAAACAAACGGCTGTCCATCACCCTGTGCGCCCAATTTCTACTCATCAATGGCTATCTTTTTTCCGTCAAACAGTTCTTATACCAAATGGAAAACATCAGCTACCATGTGGCCACCGGCGCCATTGACAAGGAATTGCTCAAGGAAATCATTTCGGCCATTTTATCCGGGGATGAAGAGGACGAGGCGTTAAAATTGAAAATCTGGCACGCCATCAACCAAGAAGACCAGGATTACTGATACATGGTAAAGAAGAAATCCAAAAAACCTGCGCATAAATTTTCCAATAAACTTTTGCTGAATCAGTGGCTGATCAGTCTTTTCGGCATCAATCCATTACAGGAACACCGTATGAACGGCCGTAAAATCCGGCCGTTTCACCTGCTGACCGAACTTATCAAGGACCCGCGCATGGAGGGGCTGGGCAGCGACAACATGCACAAGTTCTATCATAACTTTGTGGACAGCTCCTTGTTCTGGGATGCCAACTGCTTGCTTTCAAAAGATTTGCTGCAAACCTATGAACAAAACATTGTCCGCCACACCCTGGCCATCAACCGGAAACGCCAGCGAACGGTTCACTGGAAATACTTTCAATGGCTGGGGTTGCTGTTTTCCGAAATTTACCTGGACCGCTATTTCAACGACCGCCCCAAGCTGCTGGAAGATTTGAACCAGTATGTTGAGACATTCAACAAACACTGGCCTGATTTTGCCGATGTCCCGCCTTACACCGAAGATGATCTGAACAAGCTCTGCTTTCAATGTGCCACCGGCAGCGGCAAAACCCTGCTCATGCATGCCAATCTTCTCCAGTACCGGCATTACGCCGAGCAAACAGGCAAAAGCAATAAACTGTCACGGGTGATTTTGCTTACCCCGAATGAAAGTCTGAGCGAGCAGCATTTAGGGGAATTGGCAGAAAGTGGAATAGATGCCGGGTTTTACCTGGAAAACCGGGGCGGGGTGTTTAGCGCCGCCAGGGGGCTGGACCGAGTCGACATTTTGGAAATCACCAAGCTGGCCGATCAAAAGGGACCCAACACGGTTGAAACCCGGGAACTGACCGAGCAAAACCTCCTGCTGGTCGATGAAGGCCACCGGGGAATGAGCGGCACGGAAGAAGGCGCCTGGTTTAAACGGCGGGCGGAACTATGCGCCAAGGGATTTACCTTTGAATATTCGGCCACCTTTGAACAGGCAGTGATCGCCTCCAAACGCGAGGATTTTGAAAACAGCTATGCCAAAACGGTGATTTTCGATTATTCCTATCGGTGGTTTTACGAAGACGGCTTCGGAAAAGACTATAAGATCCTGAACCTGCCGGCATCCTTTCAACAGGTAAGAAACCTTTACCTGACCGCCTGTCTGCTGAAATCTTACCAGCAGTTAAAGATTTACCAGGAAAACCGGATCGATTTTCAGCCGTTTCACATTGAAAAACCGTTGTGGGTGTTTGTGGGCAGCACGGTGAGCAAGGCCAAGGGCAGCAAACTGGAAAAAAACGTCGCCGCGGACGTGGCCCAGATTATCCAGTTTATCGCCGATTTCACCGCTGACCCCAAATCGGCAAAGGAATACATTTTAGAAATACTGACCCGTTCCGGCCAGGATACCGGACTGCTCGACAGTGACGGCAATGATATCTTCCACAATGCCTTTTCCTATTTGTTAAAGGCGTTTAACCCCCGGGATGCGATTGATTCGCTGTATCGGGACATTATGGGGCGGCTCTTTAACAACCCGGCCGGCGGAAAACTGTCGCTTTCACGGATCAAGGGGGAATCCGGAGAGATTGCCTTGAAGCTCGGAACCGCAGATGATCCTTTCGGCTTGATCAATGTCGGCGATGCCTTGGGGTTGTCACATCACTGTGCCGAGGTGTGTACCAACATCGAGGTGGGCGACAGTGACTTTGCCGAATCAATGTTTTCTTCCGTAAAATCTTCGGATTCGCCTGTCAATCTGCTGATCGGATCGAAAAAATTTGTCGAGGGATGGGACTGCTGGCGGGTCAGCACCATGGGATTGATGCATGTGGGCAAAAGCGAAGGCGCTCAGATCATCCAGTTGTTCGGCCGTGGGGTTCGGCTGAAAGGATATCAATGGTCTTTGAAGCGTAGCGGGCATTCCCTGAATTTCAAGCGGCCCCTGTTCATCGAGGATCTGGAAACACTCAATGTTTTTGGCATTGAAGCCGATTTCATGGAGCGATTCCGGGCCTATCTGAAAGAAGAAGGCCTTCCCGGCAATGAAAAACGGCAGACCATTACCGTTGCCCTGAATGTGACCTATGATTTCGGCAAACGGTTAAAAACCTTGCGGCCCAAACGAAAAGATACCGATGGCAGGGAATATGATTTTAAAAAAGACGGTCCTGTCCCCATGATCGATGACCTGCCGGAAACGGTGGACAACCATTTTGTGGTGGTGGACTGGTACCCCCGTATTCAGAAAATCGAATCCCGAGGCAGAGCCAAGGAATCCCAAAAAGAAAAAGCCCAACTGGAAAACCAACACATCGCCTTCCTTGATGCGGATGCTTTGTATTTCGAACTTGAACGGTTCAAGAGGGAGAGAAGCTGGCACAACTTAAACATCTCCAAAAAGGCCATTCTGTCGCTACTGGCAAATCCAAGATGGTATACACTCTATATACCCACCGCCCGGCTGCATCCCAACGACTACAATGGCATTGTGCTACTGCAGCAGGTTGCCGCGGAATTGCTGAAACGCCTCTGCGAATGCCTGTACAATTACCGCAAACGCGAGTACATCGAACCCCGCCTGGAACTCCGGGAAATCAATGAAACCGATGGCAACCTTCCGGGCGATGAAGAATACCAGCTCGTGGTCGACGGTGATGAAACCCAGCTAATCCAGCAGATTGAACAAATCAAACTGGAAATCGAGAACAAGAAAGAAATTTTGACCCGAATGGATACACCAGGCGAGCTCAAAACGTGCAAATGGGGGCGACACCTGTTCCAGCCGCTGTTTCATGTCCGAAAAGGGGGCAGAATATCGATACTTCCGGTTGCATTGAATCAAAGCGAGTATCGGTTTGTAGAGGACCTGAAAGACTGGTGTGATGAGAACGGAGACCGGTTAAAGGAAAATCATCAGGAAATATTTCTGCTCCGCAATATCAGCCGCAAAGGTGTCGGTTTCTTTGAAGCCGGCGGTTTTTACCCGGATTTCATCCTGTGGCTGCTTTCCGGGGACAAACAGTATGTTAACTTTATCGAACCCCACGGGCTTATGCATGAAGGCCCCGGCAGCAACAAGGTGCAGTTCCACAGCCGCATCAAGGATGTTGAAAAACGTCTTGGAAATCCAAAAGTTGTTCTAAACAGCTTTATTCTCTCCTGGACACCCTTTGCGCAGCTTCAATGGGGGCTTACTCAAAAAGATTTAGAAAAAATGCATATATTGTTCATGAAAGAAAAACAGACGGAATATATTGAAAAAATTTTTAACGAGCTGAATGACTAATCCTTCCTTTGGCTCACGTGTTCCGCAAAAGCTCCTCCAATTGGACGCACTGCCTGTGGAAAAGATTTCCCGCCGGGTCCCGGGGTCTTTGCAGTCCGATATCCACCACCTCTTTGATCCGCCCGGGGTTTTTGTCCATCATCACCACCCGGTCGGCAAGGGTGACAGCTTCCCGGACATCATGGGTGACAAACACGACAGTGTGGGAAAAACGTTTCCAGAGGCTTAACAGCAGCTGCTGCATCTCCTGGCGGGTCTGGGAGTCCAGGGCAACAAAGGGCTCGTCCATGAGCAGAATTGCGGGCTCCAGGATCAGCACCCGGGCCAGGGCCACCCGCTGTCGCATCCCGCCGGAAATTTCAGAGGGCAGATAGCCGCCAAAGGGCAAAAGACCGACCAGGTTGAGATAGCGCTCCACCATTTCCCGTCTTTGGCGCCGGGAAAAGCCCTTGCCTTTCAGGCCGAAGCCGATGTTTTCCGCCACTGTCAGCCAGGGGAAAAGTGCATCTTCCTGGAAAACCACGCACCTGTCCGGGCCGGGACCGGATATGGGCTGGCCGTGGGCCAGGACATGGCCGGTGCCCGGCTTTAAAAACCCGGCCAGCACATTTAACAGGGTGGTTTTTCCGCATCCGCTGGGCCCCAGAACACACATCATTTCACCTGGCTGCACACAAAGCCCGATGTTTTCGAGAATCGGCAGCACAGCGCCGTTGACCTTAAAATGCAGCCCCAGTTCACGGACTTCAAGAATCGGGGATTTTCCGGCATCCGAAGGTTTCCCGGCGGAAAGGACTTTTAACTGTGTTGTCATGCCGATCTCCTGGCGCTTTTAAAGCAGAGCCGCAAAGCAGCGGTCAGCGCCTGATCAGATATGCGGCCGATCACGGCAATGATGACAATGCCGACGATGATGACATCCGTGCGGCCCACCATGCGGGCGTCCATGATCACGGCCCCGAGACCGTTCTGCACGCCCGTGAGCTCTCCCAGAACCAGGTAGGCCCAGGAAATGCCCAGCCCCAGACGCAGTCCGGATACCAGAGAAGGCATGGCCCCGGGCAGAAGGATTGCAAAGGTTCCGCGCAGGCGGCGGACCCCCATCATGGCCCCGGCCCGCAGCAGCACAGAGCTCACCTGGCGAACCCCGCCGGCGCAATTGATGTAGATGGGGAAAAAAGCGGCTAGGGACACGAGAAACACCGTGGTTTTCATACCGATACCAAACCAGATCAGGGCCAGGGGCAGCCAGCTGATTCCCGGAACCGCGCGTATGCCGTTAACCGAGGTGCTCAGCAGCCGATCCACAACCGGCAGCCGCCCGGACATCACCCCCAGGGGGATGCCCACTGCCGCGGCAATCGCAAATCCGGCAAATACCCGGATCAGACTGGCTTTTGCATCAGCAAAAAAACGGCCTGCGTACATGCCCGCCTCCGGACCGCTGAAAATATAAATATAACCGGCATCGATAATCTCTTTGGGGTGCGGCAAAACGTAAGACGGCACAAGACGAAGCTCTGCGGCTGCCAGCCATGCCAGGATCAGACTGGCCGGCAATATCCAGGGCAGCACCCCATTGATACCGGCCCGCGATTTTCCGGCATCATTCATCTGGGCTTATCTCTTTTCGGGCCTGCCGGACAAAAGACAAATCGATCAACTCCTTGTAATCCGGCTGCCGGCGAATCATGCCCAAAGCCTGCATCCGTTCCCCCAGGGCTTTGACCCGGCTGACAAACACCGCATCCATGTCCCAGGCCAGTTCCATGTTGGCCTCTGCCTTTTCCAGGATGGCTTTTTGGGTGCCAAACTTGGATGCCCGCGTCAGCCACTGGTCCGGGTGACGGGCCAGGTGCCGGGTGGCCCGGGCATGGGCAGTGACCATCTTTTGCACCTTTTGAGGATGTTTTTGCGCAAAATCCCTGGTGACCAGCATGCCGGCGTTAATGTCGCCCACGGCCTCATCGTAATAGGGATAGGCCAGGATTTTACCGTAGCCGTTTTCCACAGCCTGCGCGGGAAAGGGCTCCCCGGAGAGAAACGCGTCAATGCTGCCCCGGGAAAGGGCCAGCCCCATGTCGAAAAAATCAATGCGCATCAGGGAAACATCGGTTTTCACGGAAAGCCCGCTGCGGCTCAGGGTCTCGCGCAGCAAAATCTCGTGCATGGTGCCGGGAACATAGCCGATGCGTTTTCCCTTCAAATCCGCAACCGTTTCAATGCCGGCATTTTTTCTGACCACAAGGGCCGAACATTTGTTGCAAAGTGCGGCCACCATCACCACAGGCTGTCCCATGGACGATGAGTGGATGGCGTGGGCCACGGTGGTGCCGCACATATCCAGGCTTCCGGCCAGCAGGGCGTTTTTCTGATCCGCAGGATTGGTGAAAGGGTAAACGTTGATCTTATCCTTCTTGGAAACAAAATCGCCATAGTAAAAAGGGGCAATGGTCTGGGCGGTCTTCCATGTCCCGATGCGCAGCTCATCGGCACAAACAGCACCGGGGCCGGCCGCAGCCAGGCCCAGGAAAACGGCAATGACAATGATGGCTTTGATCAGCGGCTCAGGGCGCATGTTTTTTCCTTTTTCCTGCAGGAATGGCTACAATTCACTGCCTGCTGCCCGGGCGGAGCGGGCAAAGCAGTTGGACGGCAGCATCGGGTCCAGGCCCATTTCCATTTGAATCTGTGCGGTGAGCTGCAAAGACCGGCCCCGGCCGCCGCCCACCTGATCTGCCCCGTCCCGGGGGTTTGAGCCCACTTCCGGGAAAAACAGGTTGGCCCCGGCCATCAGCGAGGCGGTGTGCGGTTCGTGGGTACAATGGGCCCGGGGCACATCCCCCATGACCAGACGGCTGACAGCCACCATGCGGGCCACTTCCCGTTCCGTGATCATGCCGTGTTTTTCCATGGGCGAGCCGGGGAAATTGATCCGGCGCATGACCCCGCTGTAGGTGGCCCCATATTGGCGGGCCAGAAACATCCGGTCCACAATTTCCTCAATCTCGTGCTCAGGCCCCACCGGTTCCACGCAATTCATCCATTGCAGCCCCACATCCTTTAGCACCCTGATGGTCTGGATCCGCTTTTCCACCTGAAGGGGGGTGTCCTTGCCTTCGCCCAGGCGCACGGCGTGATAGGCCCCCACAAAACCCGCATCCAAAAGCTGCTCACCTTCCCTGTGGGTAATATCCCGGGTATTGGCCACAAGCGGTACGGACACTGTTTTTTTCAAAAGCTTTCCAACCTCCAGCAATCGCTTGAAGGAATAGGTGCCGGTGGTCATAATGTTTAAGGCATCTGCCTGGTTTTCCTCGCCGATCCGGGCCCACTGCAGAATATCATCAATGGGAAACTCAATTTTTTCTGTAAAGATTGCGGCTTTTTCCGTCAGGGAGCAAAAAAGACAGTTCAGGGGACAGGGCTCCACGTTCACACCGATGTGAAAATGGTTTTCCCCCTTTAATCCAAACTGGTGCCGGCTCATTTGGTTGGCTGTGTGCATCAGGGCATAGGTTTCCCGGGAATCCAGATCCAGATGCATGAGCGCAATGGCTTCCGGCTGGTCAATGCCGTTGAAATCCATGGCTTTTTTAAGCATCTCTTCGATTTTCGGTGCAAGTTTCCAGCCCATGTCCCTCCTTTGCCTTGCATGGATGCAGATAAAACAGCCTGCTTTATCCAAGGATTAAAAAATTATAACCATTGCGTCATTGTATGGATAAAGCCTAATCACAGGATTGATTGATTGCCAGAAATTGTTTTTTGGACGCTGCTGCCGGCCGTTTTCATCAATGCGTCAAAACTGCCGCCATCCGCCTGCCCCGGATTTAAATACCAGCACCCGGGCATCAGTGCCCACGGTTACCGTGTGCGGCTGTGTGTCAACATATTGCACGGTTTCGCTTCTGCGAAGTTTTTCTTCCGTAAAGCCGATTCTTCCCCGGCCCCACCCAAACACCCGCTTGCTGGTGATCACTGCGGCCACGTAACTATTGATGTGAGATTCCATGATTTTCTCCCGGAGGGGAAGGGATTGTTGCACCCATCCGCGTCCGTGCGAATCAAATCCCATGATGCGTCTGTCTGTCACCAGCATGACCAAATAATCGGATATAAAAGGCTTTATGGACTCCACACTGTCGGCTTCCTGGAGCTTGAGCGAAAGCTCCGCCCATCCCCGGGAGGCTGCAGACAGGGCAAGGGCCCGACTTTCTGTGAGCACTGCGCCCACAGCGCCCCTGGCTGCCCGCCAAACAACCTTTTCGTCAAGATCCAAATCCTGCCGATATTCACGGCGCCCCTGGACAATGCCGATCAGTTCGTTTTCCACCAGATAAATGTCAATGATGTCCTGCACCACATCTGACCGGCCATGACCCGGCATTTTATAAAACGGTTCATGGTATTGGGCAGGGCTGCCGGCCGGAGAAAACACAATTGCCGAAACAGTCAGCACCACCGTCCAAAAAAGATACCCCCTGATCCGCATCATTGTCTCCTGCCTGTTTATTGTTCAACACTGTTAAACAATAGGCACAAGGACGGATATTTTCAACAAATAAGGCAGGTTTATGCCCGGCGGCCGTAATACCCAACCACCCGGGCATATGCAGCCATGGCGCGTTCCGGGGTGTCAAAAAACGGCACCCCGGCGCCACACAGGTGCGGGCCGGTATCTGCGGGCATGCCGGCAATGCCCACGATGAGAAACGGTTTTCCCGATGATTGCTGCGCCCGGATCATGGCGTCGATATAGGCGTTATTGGTGTTTTCATCCAGGCCCGAGCCAATAACGCAAACTGCGTCCACGCCGGCATCGGCAGCCGTGATTTCTGCGGCCCTGGCAAAAATGTTCATGTCCATATGGGCATTGAGGCTCACATCCACGGGATTGGACAGGCTGGTGCCAGTGGGCGGAACATGTTCAGCCAGGCGCGTTTTTGTATTTTCTGACAACCCGGCCAGTTCCAGGCCCTGGCGGCCCACTGATTCGGCTGCGGAAACAGCAAGGCCGCCAGGACCGGAAATAATGGCCATGCGCCGGCCGGATACCGGCGGCAGCAGATAAAACGCCATCATGGTATCCACCCATTGATCCCAACCTTCAACGGGCACTGCATTACACTGGCGCATCAGGCCCTGCCAGACCCGTTGTGATCCGGCCATGGCACCGGTGTGAGAAGATGCGGCCCGGCCGCCTTCGGCTGTCAGGCCCACCCGCCAAAGGACCACGGGTTTTTCCGCAGCCGCGGTTTTCAAGGCGTCAAAAAAATACCGGCCGTCGGAGATTCCCTCCAGATAGGCGCTAATCACATCAGTTTCCGGGTCCCGGGCAAAATAGGAAAGCAAATCCGCGCTCTGGACATCGGCCTCGTTTCCCAGGCTCACGGCCTTGCTGAAGGCCAGGCCCTTTTTTTCCGCCTCCCGGCCGATGATGTTGGCAAGGGAGCCGGAATGGGAAATCAGGCCCAGACGTCCGGGTTTGCGGCACAATCCCGGAAAAAAGGAAAGCCCGGAAGCGGGCACGTAAAGCCCCATGCAGTTGGGTCCGAACAGGCGCATGCCAGCAGCACGGGCTGTGGCCACCATTTCCGCCTCCATGCGCCGGCCCTTTTCACTGCCGGACTCCCTGTAGCCCGCGGTAAACAAAACCACCGCCTTGACCCCTTTTCCCGCGCACTGCCGGACCACCTCCGGGCCGGCGTCCCGGCCCACAAGCACAATGGCCAGATCCACAGGGCCGTCAATGGCGGCCACATCCGGGTAACAAGCAAGGCCGTCAATGGTTTCGGCATTGGGGTTGACCGGATAAATGGGGCCGGCAAAGCCCATGTCCTGCAGCGCCAGCAAAAATAGCTTTCCGGTCTTCATGCCCTGGGGCAGCCCCACAATGGCGACGCTTTCAGGGTGAAACAATTCATCGAGGCTGGCAAAAAGGGATTTTTGTTTCAATTTGACCTTCCTAATCGTCTCAGGGTTTCACGCACATATCGGCACCCGGCCGAAAGGCTCAAAAACATGAAACAGTATATCCTAAATTGAACGATTTTCAAGTTTGCCGAAGATAAAAGGAAGATGCAGACTCGCTATAGCCAACGATGCGAGGCTGCATCTGAAGCAGTAGATGTGGTAAAATTGGAAACCCCGGAGCATTTTTCAAGAAGAGACAAGACCGGGCGGCAAATTCGCCGCCCGGCCGTTTGGGGGGGGGATTTTATGGGCAAAGCGGCGGTTCGCTCAACGCCCGGGGCGCATAAGTCATGGTATGCTGCCAGTTTAACCGGGCATCAGAGAACTCTTCAACTTCGGTGTAGAAATACATGCTGGATTCAATGTTTCGCTCCTCTATGAAATCGGCCATGGGCTTGATCCAGGCCCCCTGTTCCAGGGCCGGGCCCAGATGGAACATAAACATGTAAATCAATCCGATGCTCACCAGAAGCCCGGCCACACCCCGCAGCCCCCCGGGCGCCTTTTCACCCTCTGCGCCCGGCGACCCCGGGTCATTTGATTTATTCCGGCTCATAGCCATAACGGATGTCCTTCTTATGAGTTAGATTCTTGCGGTGATTTCCGGAAACACCTTGTAGAACATGATATATGCCATCAAAAGCGTGAGGCACAAGTTCAGGGTCTGGCCGCAGACATAAAGAATCAGCGGTTTTCCGCCCTTGAAGTAATCCCTGAGTTCCCGGAAATTGGTGGCCAGCCCGATGCTCACAAAAGCCAGACAGAAAAACCAGCCCCGGAAAATCTTGGACATGCCCCGCAGCGCACCGTGATCAATAATAGCATAGGACACGTCTGTGCCAATGCTTGAATACATGAAGGAAAACACAATGGATGCGGTGATAAACCCAATGACAAACTTCGGGAACCGGTGCCAGATTTCAATTGCCGAAACCCGCTGGCCCGGGGCGCAGTCCACCTTGGCGCACCAGTAGACAGCCACGCCGAATGCGATAACCCCGATGAGCACGTTCTGGATCATCTTGACTGTGGCGGCCGTATACAGGGCCCGCTCCCCGAGAAACGCCCCGGCTGCGGCCACGGCACCGGTGGCGTCAATGGTGCCGCCCATCCAGGCGCCGCCCAGGATCTCGGGCATGCCCACGGCCTTAATAAAAGCCGGCATCACAATCATCATAATGGAAGTAAATACAAGAGACAAGCCCACTGCCAGGGTCAGTTCCTCTTTTTTGGCCCGGCAGGCCGCAGCTGTTGCAATGGCCGCAGACACACCGCACACGGACATGTCAGCGGAAACCGTCATGTTCAGGGTCTTGGAAGGAATTTTGATCAATTTCTGGCCCACAATATAGGTGGTGATCAAAACCGTGGGCGTGACCACCCATGCCACAAAAATTCCGGGCACGCCGATGGAAAGGATTTTTCCGAAAAGAATTTCTGCGCCCAGCAGCACCAGGCCGGTTTTAATAAAATATTCGGTCTGCACCGACGGCATGACCCATTTGGGCGTGCCCACGGTGTTGCTGATAATCAAGCCGAACAAAATGGCCCAGGCGGCATAGCCGATGCCGTAATGCTTCATAGTGGCATTGCCTGCGGCCGTATACGCCAGAATCGCAATCAAAAACACAAACAAAAACCCTTTTACAAACTGGCCAAAGGATTTTCCCATAAACTTCATGCCGATGCCGAAAAACACCCCCAGCACAATCATCAGGCCGATGAGATGCGGGATCTGGTTATAAGCCGAAACCCCGGCTTTCTTTTTGGCCGCTGATGCACTTGCTTTGGCCTCGCGCCACTGGGTGATCTCGTCAAAGGCCTGTTCATTTAACGATTCATTGTTAAAATTCGCGGCCGCCGCAGCCTGCTGGGCCTGCCGGGCTTCGGCCAGGGCGGCTTCGGCTCTCTGACTGGCGGCCTCGTATTTCACAGTGGCTTTGCGGCGGATTTCAGCAGCGGTTTGCTCGTCCATGTAGAATGCATGCACCGGGTTGCCGCTCCAGCCGTGGGGCTTGCTTGTAAACTCCTTGATGGTGTTGCCGATGGATGAACTTGTGGCCTTTAGCTTGGATTTGGCATCCATGGCCTGGAACCATTCAATGGTTTTAAACGGGGCCCGGTCAGCCTGTTCTTCCAGGGTGGCATTGGCCCTGGAAATGGTCTGGTCCATGTCCGAGGGCGCATTGTTGAAATAAATCAGCACACCCACCAGCAGGATCACAAATCCGAGCCATATGGCCATGTAATCCTCTTTTTTCCATAAATCAGACCACTGGCTAGTGGGCTTGTCCATTACCACTTCATCGTCGGGACTTCTTTGCTCAATGTTTTCGACCATTTTCTCCTCCTCAAAATTGTAAAAAATAAGGTGCCTGCCCGGCATGGCCGAGCAGACACGGATTATAGGGTTGCAATTTTTCGCCGCTCTTAAGAGCAATAAAGGTGCCAAACTGCATCTCTATTTTTAACAGCTTGATTTCATATAATTTAAAATAAAATCGAGATTTGCCATTTCCGAAACTGCCGCCTTTGGGCGGCATGGAACAACAAAGCAGGGCACATCCGCAAAGGCTTTCAGTCAGGGCGAATTTCGTTGAATTCAGGGGTGATTAAGGAGTCGGGTCCGCAAAAAAGCGGCACTGCCGCCTGAAGGTGGCAGTGCCGCTTTGATGCGTCATCCGGGGTCAAAAATGGGGACTGTGAACGATTTTTACCGGGTTATGACCGGTATTGTTCCACGGACACGTTATAGCGTTTGATGATTTTCTGCAGGGACTGGCGCTTGATTCCGCTGATCTGGGCCGATAAGCTGATATTGCCGCTGGTGTGGGCCAGCAGCCGGCACAGGTAATCCAGGGTAAAGCTGTCGATGATCTCTGCCTTTAAATCCTTATAGGGCCGGGTCACATCCACCTGGCGGACATCCGGCGTCTGAACCCTGGCTTGCGGGGTTTTTCCGGTATGAGCCAGGGTGATGACCGGCTCTGCGGTCAGCGCGCACCAGCCCCGGATGGTGTTTTCCAGCTCCCGGATATTTCCGGGCCAGTTCCGATTTAACAGATAATCCACGACTTCCGGTGCCAGAACCTTGGGCTCAGCATTGTTTTCACAGGCAATCTTTTTGACAAAATGATCGGCCAGCAGGGGAATATCCCGGCGGATATCTTTTAACGGGGGCATATGCAGGGACGCCACGTTTAGCCGGTAATACAGGTCTTCCCGAAATTCCCGGTTTTTGATCTTTTCCTCCAGGTTCTGGTTAGTGGCGGTGATAATGCGCACATCCACCTCATGGCTTTGGCTGTCGCCCAGGGGCATGATCTGCTTGTCTTCCAGCACCCGAAGCAGCTTGGTCTGCACGGGCAAAGACAAATCCCCGATTTCATCAAGAAAGATGGTGCTGCCGTGGGCCTGATCAAACAGACCCTTTTTGTCCTGGTTGGCGCTGGTAAAAGCGCCTTTGCGATGACCGAAAAGCTCGCTTTCCAGAATAGTTTCCGGCAGGGCCGGACAGTTGACCGTCACCATATGGGCGTTTTTCCGGGCGCTCAATCCATGGACCGCCCTGGCGGCCATGTCCTTGCCGGTGCCGGTCTCGCCCCGGACCAGCACCGTGACATCCGTGCGGGCCAGCATTTGGATGGTCTGAAACACCTTCTGCATGGGCGGGCTGTTGCCGATCATGTTTTCAAACAAGGCTTTTTCACACAATCTTTCCATGAGCCGGTTGTTTTCCCGCACCAGGCGGTTGTATTCCAGGCCGTTTTTCAGCAGGTGAATCAGGCGGTCTTCATCCAGGGGTTTCTGGATAAAATCAAAGGCGCCTTCCCGGATGGCCTGAACCGCGGTTTCAATGGTGCCGTAAGCGGTCATGATGATCACGGTAATGGAGGAATCGGTCTCCTTGATACGCTTTAGCAATTCAATGCCGTCCATGTCCGGCATGCAGATATCAGCCAGCACCACATCCACCGGCTCTTTTTCAAGCACTTCCAGGGCCCGGGGCCCGCCTTCGGCAGTCAGCACCCGGCAGCCGAACTCCATGGCCAGGGTGCGCTCCAGACCCATGAGCAGATCGGGCTGGTCATCAACAACAAGTATGGTATCAGACATTTGCAATCCTTTTACCTAAACTGAGCGTTTCAGATTTTTAAAAGCAATTCATTTTAAAGGATAACATCAATTTCTATTTAAAAAATCTGAAACGCTCAGTTTAGGTCTTAATTGTCCATTCATGAGCAGTTGCGGCCGTCTTCGTCCAGCGGCAGAAAAATGGTAAAGGTGGTGCCATTGCCCGGAGCGCTTTCAACCACGATATCGCCGCCGTGCTGCTTGACAATGCCGTAGCTCACCGAAAGGCCCAGGCCCGTGCCCTTTCCCGGCCCCTTGGTGGTAAAAAACGGGTCAAATATCCGGTCGATGTGAAGATCGGAAATGCCCGCCCCTGTATCGGAAATGGCAATGGAGAGCATGTTTTTGTCCGGCTCCGACTGCACGGAAACCGTCAGTGAGCCCTTATTTTCCATGGCCTGCCGGGCGTTGATCAGCAGATTCATAAACACCTGTTTGATTTTGGCCGCATCCAGGGTTACATGGGGCAGATCATCTGCAAAGCAACGGCGGATTTCAATACGGCTTTTCTGAAACTGCACTTCCAGCACGGAAAGGACCTCTTCGAGACAGGCCCGCACATCCGCGGCCGCCTTTCTGGGCTCTGAGACCCGGGCAAAATTGAGCAGCGCCTCCACTACGGATTTACACTGATCCGTGTGCTTTCGGATAATCTGGAGATCTTCCACCACCTGCGCATCTTCTGCCCGGCTTTTTGCGATGAGGTTGGCATAGCAACGGATCACCCCCAGGGGATTGTTGATTTCATGGGCCACGCCGGATGCCAGCTGACCGATGGAGGCCAGTTTTTCGGTCTGGGCCAGGTATTTTTCCATCCGCCGCTTTTCCGTGGTATCTGTGAGCATCATGTAAATGCCCGCAGGCCGGCCGTTTTCATCCACGCGCCTTGAGGCTGAAACAATGGCGGTCAGCTTTTTGCCGTTTCGGTCCACAAGCGGCAGCTCAAGCCCCCTGGCAAACCCCTTTTCATTGATTTCCTCCCAAAAGCCGGCCGCATCCCGGGTATCCCAAAACAGCTGAAAACAGGTCTCAATGGACAGGGCCTCCTCTTTGTCGCAAAACCCGAAAAACTGCAATCCCGCCGGATTGATGTCTCTCATCCGGGTATGGCCGTCAAGGATCAGGATGGCGTCCTGGGAGCTTTCAAACAACAGGCGAAACTTGGCCTCAGAAGCCCGCAGCGTATCATGGGTGACCTTCAGATCCGAGGCCACGTCTTCAAACGCCCATTTCACCTGTTCGAGTTCATCGCTTTGCCCGTTGTATTCCAGCCGGGGCTCGGCCAATTCGTGGCCGGACAGGGTCTTAAACCGCGTCAGCACGCCCTTGAGATCGGTGACCACGGTGCGGTTAAACAAGAGGATAAAAAGTCCAAGCAGGGAAAAAAGGGCAGTGGCCGCCACAACAAACATCAGCCAGGCGGTCTCCTTGATTTTAAAAAAACTGACATCCACCGGGATATAAATGGTGTCCGCAGCGACCACGTCGCCCACGTTAAAATCATAGCCGTTTTCCGATCCGTAGATCTCCTTTAAGGCATCCGGTGCCTCTCCGGGGCGGCCATGACATTTGAGACACTGGGCTTCGGCGTAAATGGCCTTCATACGGGTAAAAAAGGACCGGTTGTCTTTTTCGATGATGCCGTGCCACTCATCGGTCTCCGGATGATTGCCAAACCAGCGCAGCTTTTCCATTTCAAATGAATCCGCCATATTCACGGGATTTTTCGGATTATGCGCCGCGCGCTTGTAGGAAAAATCCGGAAACCGGTCGCGAAGACCGTTTAAGACCTCGCGGCTGACAAAGGAGGTGGACATGGCTTCGGGCACAAAGGCTTCCGGCGAGAGCAGCTCCACCATGTGGGGCCGCAGCACATCCTTGACATAATTGCGGGTGGCACTGGCCGTGCCGATAAAAATTTCCGTGTTTTTATACACGTCGTCAATGACGATATTGCGCAGGGCAAAGTACTGAACAAGCGAAAAAACCCCGCAGAAAACAAAAAGAATGCAGCCCGCACCAAAATAAAACCGGGTTTTCATGGATCTTCGATGCATGTGTCAGACAACCCTCTTATATGCCCATAAAATTCATAACTATTTGTATTTATTAAATATAAAAACAATCCCAATAGCGGCACAGTCTACACGCAAACAAAAATAAAATCAATAGACAGGTTTCCCCCGAACCGATTGCATCCGGGCTTGCGCCTGAAATTTTTATCTTGTCTCATTCCAAGTTCTCTTTACAGAAAAATCATGCTCTGATATAGAAGTGTTTAATGACATAAACAGCATTCTCACTATAAAATTCAATACAATATCATGACAATGATTCCGCTACAGAAACTTTCAACATCAGGCTATACTGTATTTTTCCATCACCCTTTTCCTTTCCAACCTTTTACAAAGCAAGGAGGACACACATGGCCCAGGCAGATGCGCCCAAAGGGAATCCGGCGGTTGTCGGACTGGCCGGATTCGGCATTACCACCCTGATTCTTCAGTTCCACAATGTCGGCTGGTGCGGGGTCGGCCCTGTGCTGGCCCTTGCCTTTATTTTCGGGGGACTGGCACAGCTCATTGCCGGGTACCTGGAATTCAATGTGGGAAACAATTTCGGCTTCAGCGCGTTTTGCTCCTACGGGGCTTTCTGGATCTCGCTGGGCATCATTTTCATGCTCAACCACTTCAACGTCTACCATGCCAGCACCGAGGACGTGGGCTGGTTTCTGGTCTGCTGGACCCTTTACACCTTTATCATGTGGTTTCCGGCCATGCGGATTCACTCGGCCATGGCCGTGACATTCACCCTGCTTTTAATCGGTTTCATTCTTCTTGATATTGCCCATTTCGGCTACGATCAGTTCACCGTGATCGCCGGTTACGAATTGATGGCATGCGCTGCCTCGGCCCTGTACATGATGGCCCATGTCATTTACGCCCAGGTCTTTGGCCGCGACGTGCTGCCCGTGGGAAAGCCCTGGATCAAATAAAACCACGGAAAACTTTTATCACCAGGAGGTGGAGCCATGACCCGTCGTGCTTATTATCTCGCAGCCATACTGATTGCCGTGCTGCTGGCTTTCCCGGCGGCAGCCGCCGAATCAGCAACAAAGGAAGAATGCGTGGAAATGTGCCGGGAAGCCGCAGCCCTGATCAACTCCCAGGGCGCGGAGGCAGGGATTGAAAAGATCAGTGACCAGCGGGGCCCGTTTGTATGGAAGGACTCGTATGTGTTTCTCATGGACCTGGACGGCAAGATGCTGGCCCATCCCTTCAAACCCGAGCTGACCAAAAAAGATCATGTGCTGCTGATAACCGACCCAACAGACAAAGCCCTTTTCGTGCATTTCGTCAACCTGGCCCGCTCCCGGGGCGAAGGCTGGGTGGAATACATGTGGCCCAAGCCCGGCAAATCCACCCCGCACAAAAAAATTACCTACATCTACCGGGTGCCGGATACGGACATGTTTGTGGGCGCAGGGGTTTATGTCAGCGGAATGATGTACTGACAAACAAATGCGGCTTTGTCTTTACCCGGGGACTGTCCCCCGGGTAAAGACCCGATAACAACCGGATTCACCAGGCGTGGTTTTGCCTGGGTGAAATTGTCGGCTATTTATAAAATTTTTTGAGCACCAGGGGCCCGACACCTGCATAATACAGGCATGCAAGCAGGTTGTTTCGGACAATGCCGTAAATCAGGCCCTCTTTTTCCCAGCGCCGGGCAGATGTTTTCACGGGCTTTGGGACCAGATGGATTGCCAGTCGGTTTTTCTTTAACCGCTGCATGATCTCGATATCTTCCATAATCGGGATATCGGCAAATCCGCCGATCTGCCAAAAGATCCGTTTTTTGACAAACATGGCCTGATCGCCGTAGGCAATGCGGGTCAGACGGCAGCGAACATTGGCCAGGATTGCAATCACACGAAAGATCCTTTTTGACCCGGCAATGCCAAGAAAAAATGCGCCTGCGGCAATCTCCGGCCGGCGGCAGGTTTTGATCACATCCTCCATGGCCCCTGCCGGCAGGTGAGTGTCTGCGTGGACAAAAAGCAGAATGCCGCCGCTGGCAGCTTTTGCCCCGGCATTCATCTGGGAGGCCCGTCCGGCCGGGGCAACAAGGGTGATGACCTGATTGGTGTCAAGACCATTGATCGTGGAGCCTGCCGGGTCTCCGTCAACGATGATGATCTCAGCCTTAAAACCCCTGCATGCACCGGACAGGTTTGCTATTGTGCGATTTATGGTTTCCTGCTCATTTAAGACCGGCACAATGAGGGAAACCACCGGGGGCGTCAGAATCCGGAAATCTTTTGTATTTTTCATATTCTATTCCCGCACAGACTTGCCCTGCTTTCAGGTTTGATGGCACCGTAAAAAATCTGATTTCAGAGGATATTTATCTTTTCAAGCACCTCCCGGGTGTGCAAAAGCCGGCCCTGAAATCCGCCGGCCCCCGCCAGTTGCACGGCCAGGGCCCGGAGGTCTTCAGGGGTGTCCATATCGCTGAGAACCGGCAGCACCGCAGGGGTTTGTCCTTTTTTTTCAAAGCGTTTCATCGTCTGTTCAAAAACGTCTGAAGATCCCCAGTCAATGGCGGCAAAGGCCTGGGGAAAAATAGCGCCGGATTTAAATCCCGCCAGATAATATCCCCCATCCTTTGCCGGGCCGAAAACCGCGGGCCGGGTTGCCAAAGCGGTAAAGGCGTTTTTGATGATCTGTTCATCAATCCCCGGTATATCCGAACCCACCAGGACAATGCGTTCAAACCCATCGGCTGCAGTGCAGCATAACGCGTGATGCATACGCTCGCCCAGATCCGCGCCCTGCTGGACATAAAGCGGCAGATCGTCTCCCAGCCAGCCGCGCACAATGTCCTGATGATTTGCTGGATAATAAAAAACGCGCACCTGGCAATCCATGGCGCAGACAGCCGCCAGCACATCATCTGCAAGCGCCCGATACAGCAGCAACGCCCCGCGCGCACCAAGACACCCCGCCAGTCGGGTCTTGACCAAGCCTTCCACCGGGGCCTTGACAAAAACGATAATGCAGCGTTGTGGATTGAATTTTTTCATGATTGGTCTTATGACAATAGATAATCACCAGGCTATGCTTGTCAAAACACGAAAAGAGGAGTCCTTTCAAACCGTGAACATGCTTCTTCTCGACAATGCAACAATCATCCGCCTCGGATTTTTTCTGGGAATCTTTTCGGCCATGGCCATATGGGAGGCAAAAGCCCCCCGCCGGGTACTGCAGCAAAGCAAGCCAACCCGATGGGCCAACAATCTGATTTTGACCTTTTTAAACGCTTTTGTCCTGAGACTGGTGTTTTCGGCAGCGGCTGCGGGCGCGGCCCTGCTGGCGGCTGAAAAAGGATGGGGGCTGTTTAACACACTGCCCGTGCCGGAATGGATCGGCGGACTGGTATCAGTACTTGTTCTGGACCTGGTCATTTATACCCAGCACGTAATCTTTCACAAGGTTCCGGTTTTCTGGCGGCTTCACCGGATGCACCACACGGATCTCGACATTGATGTCACCACTGGCGCCAGGTTTCATCCCCTTGAAATCATTATCTCCATGGCCTTGAAAATGGGGATTGTGGTTGCCCTGGGCGCGCCCGCGTGGGCGGTTGTGGTCTTTGAGGTGCTGTTAAACGGCACCTCCATGTTTAACCACAGCAACATCAACATGAATCCCGGTGCTGACCGCTGGATCCGGCGGCTTATCGTGACCCCGGACATGCACCGGGTGCACCATTCGGTACTCATCCGGGAGACCGACAGCAATTTTGGATTCAATCTTTCCTGGTGGGACCGCCTGTTTGACACCTACATTGATCAGCCGGCCGCCGGCCATGAGGCCATGAAAATCGGTCTGGCCAATTACCGGGACCCCAAATGGCTCAAACTTGGATGGATGCTCGTTGTACCGGCTTCCCGCTACGAGCGCTGAGGTGCCGGTTGTGGCGCTGCTCAGGCGCGCACAACAGATTGCTGACGCTTTTTGAGATACTTGGAAATAATGATCCCGCAGTACGGACAATCCTCAACAGGAGTGCCAAATTTTGTCAGGTCATTGCCGCATTTCGGGCAACGGGTGTGCGAGGGGCCAGAATCAATTTCAGGATCGCTTTTGTCGGAATTTTCAGGGGGATTTTCAGGCGGTTCCACCCGGCAGCAGACCCCAAGCCGGCTAAAAACCTCCTGCTGGTCAAAGGCTTTTTCCCGATCCAGCCCCTTTCTGACTGTAACGGGTTTGTCACAAAACAATCGGCCGATACTTTCCGGGTCCCTTCCCAGACGGCGGGAGAGCTGCTCTATCACATCGCGGCGGTCAAACCCGGAAACCGCCCTGCCCTCAAATACCAGACAATACCCCTTGTTGTTCAAGCCAATCCTCCTTTGGCGGTCATGTTGTCAATCCATTTCAACCGAAACTATGCGTCGTCCCGAACAAGCAAACACCATGCCATAATTCTTTTATTGCAACCCTTTGAACCCTGTCTTATTTTATGTTCCGCTCAAAAATAACGTACCCGTAAAATTCTAATGATGGCGCCTTAAAAAGTTCAAGATCAAGGCTTGCGCAATTTGGAAGAAGACAGCGTACTGATCCGTACGTGAAATGCTGAGAAATTGCGCGCAACACAGATATTGGACTTTTAAGGCGCCATCAAAAAATAATTTACTTTTACGTAAAGTATGCTAAGGATAAAAAATTTGAGTTTTTATTAGACCCATCATCAACCTTAAAATAAGAAGCAGGTATAATGCGAGACGACATCATCGAAATCCGATGGCACGGCCGCGGCGGTCAGGGGGCCATCACGGCAGCCAAGATCGTTGCCAATGCGGCCTTTACATCAGGCTACGGCGGGGTGGTCATGGCCCCGACCTTTGGCACGGAACGGCGGGGCGCACCCGTGCTGACCTCCCTGAAAATATCAAAAAGCAAAATCTATGACCTGTCTCCCATAACAGAGCCGGACATGGTGCTTGTGCTCGATCACCTTCTGGTGGAGGAAATCGACGTGGCCGCCGGGCTCAAACCCGGCGGGCTGATTATTATCAACTCGCCCAGGCCGCCGGAAACCTTTGATTTTCCAGGGATGAAAATCGCCACTGCGGATGTTACCACAATGGCCGCCAACGCAGGTCTGCCCACGGGCATTGTCAACACGGGTATCATCGGCGCATTTGCCAAAGCCGCCGGCCTCCTTGACATGGATACCCTGGCCGGGACCATCGAAGCAGAATTTGCCGGAAAAAACCCGGAGAAAAACGCTGAAGCCGCCCGCATGACCCATGCGCATACGCTGATTGGAGACGCCTGATGAATGACGTGAAAAATCCCGGCAATTCCGGAAATGATCCCAAAAAGCAGGAGAAATTTGCCTGCCGCACATCCCACAGCGAGCCCGGACCCGGCGACGGCGGGCGAACCGGATCATGGCGGGTGCTTCGCCCGGTCATTGATTTGGACAAATGCATCCCGGCCAAACGCAACAAGGCGGCCTGTTTTAACTGCTGGCTGTATTGCCCTGACGGGGTGATCACCAAAACCATCCCGCCCACCATTGATTATGAATACTGCAAGGGATGCGAGATTTGCGCCGAGGAATGCCCGGCCGACGCCATCACAATGGTGGAGGAAACTCTGATTCTCATGGAGGAAAAGTAAGCTCATGCATATTATCGAAGCGGGCAATGTTGCAGCAGCCATGGGGGTCAAACTGGCCGGCGTCCAGGTAGTGGCCGCCTACCCCATTACCCCGCAGACGCCTTTAACAGAAAAACTATCGGAACTGGTGGATTCCCGGGAAATGGATGCCCAGTACATACCGGTTGAAAGCGAACACTCCGCCCTGTCCGTTTGCATTGCCGCATCCAGCGCCGGATCGCGCGCCTTTACCGCAACCAGCGCAAACGGCCTGCTCTACATGAACGAGCAGCTCCACTGGGCCGCGGGCGCACGCCTGCCCATTGTCATGTGTGTTGTCAACCGTGGTATCGGGGCACCCTGGACCGTTTGGAACGATCACCAGGATGCCATGAGCCAGCGTGACACCGGCTGGATCCAGCTCTATTGCTGCGATCATCAGCAGATCATCGACACGGTGATCCAGGCCTTTGCCATTGCTGAAACCGTTCGTGCACCCGTGATGGTCTGCTATGACGGCTATATCCTTTCGCACACCTACATGCCCTTTGACATCCCGGATCAGGCAGACGTGGAAAAGTTTCTGCCCGCGTTTACCCCGGACTGGGCATTAAACCCGCAATGCCCGGCCAACCTCAACACGGTCACCCTGCCCGAGCCCCGGGCCGATGTGCGGGGCAACACCGCGCCCGGCTACATGGAGATCCGGCACAACCTGCACACAGACCTGCGCCGGACCATTGATGTAACCGCGGACACAGATACAAAATTCAAAGACATCTTCGGCCGCGGAGGCCAGCCCTTTATCGAGTCCTATTTCTGCGATGATGCCGAGCATGTTGTGGTTTGCATGGGATCGCTGTCTTACCAGATGCGCGACGTAATCGACGAGCTTCGCAAGGAAGGCGTTTCCGTGGGCGTTTACGGCCTGCGCCTGTACCGGCCCTTTCCGGACCGGGCCGTGGCCGAAGCCCTGGACGGCAGAAAAAACGTGCTCGTGTTTGAAAAAGCGCTGAGTTACGGGTATGAAGGCCCGCTGTTTTCAGATATCAAGGCCGCGCTTTACGGCACGGACAGCCTCCCGAAGATCCGCAATTTCATCCTCGGCCTCGGCGGCCGGGAAATCCGCACACGGGCACTGTACCAGGCCGTAAAAACCGCATGCAATGAAAATCAAAGCAAGCCGCACGAGCCCGATTTTATCGGGCTGAAACTGTAAGTCCGATTGCAGACAATCTTTTTGCGGCAATGCGTTGACACATAACAACAGCCAATTTATTCAGGATAAATATATCATGGCCACAAAAAAAACCACCATTCTCAATCTGCCCGAAGAAGAATACGTGCACCCCGGAAACCGGGCATGCGCCGGCTGCGGATTAAGTATCGTATACAAAACCGGTTTAAAGGCCCTGGGCAGAGACAGCATCCTCGTGGTCCCGCCCAGCTGCCTGACCGTGCTCCAGGGGCTCTACCCCATTGCCGCCACCCAGCTGCCGTGCTTAAACGTCACCTTCGCCTCAACCGCGGCTGCCGCCACGGGCGTGCTTGCGGCCATGCGGGCCCAGAAACGGCCGGATGTACAAGTGGCGGCCTGGGCCGGAGACGGGGGCACCAGTGACATCGGCCTCCAGGCCTTGTCCGGGGCATGCGAGCGGGGTGAGGACTTTATCTTTATCTGCTATGACAACGAGGCTTACATGAACACCGGGGTCCAGCGCTCCGGCACCACGCCCCAGCACGTGCTGACCACCACCACCCCGTTTACCGGCAAGCACCAGCGCAAAAAAGACGTGCCCGCCATTATCGCAGCCCACGGCATCGATTACGTAGCCACCGCATCAGCGGCCTATCCCCTGGATTTTTACGACAAGGTAGTAAAGGCCAAAAGCATCCCCGGGCCCAAATACATCCACGTGCATACGCCGTGTCCGGCCGGCTGGGGATTTTCCCCCCGCTACACCGTCAAGATCGGCCGCATGGCCGTGGAAACCGGGCTGTTTGATCTATATGAGCGGGAAAAGGGGCAGTTTCGCTTAACAGGCGCCTCGGAAAAAATGCTGGGCAAAAAGCGCAAGCCGGTTGCCGAGTATTTTATCACCCAGAACCGGTTCAAGGGTATGGACGAGGAAAAGATTCAGTCCCTGCAGGCGGAAGTGGATGAAAAATGGGCGGGTTATGAAAAAATTGCCCAGGGCGTCTGCTAAAATCTATATTGAGGATTTTCAAGAAAGTCTGATTCCGGACGGCGCCGTAAACAGTTCGAGATCAAGGCTTGCGCAATTTCAAAGTCTGAGAAATTGCGCGTAACGCAGATATCGAACTTTTACGGCACCATCATACCTGGAGCTATCCTTCGTAGAGAACTGCCAGGATCCTGGCCCGCTCCTTTTTGGCCGCCACCATATGCGGTGTGGTCGACAGGTAATACACGCTGTCGCCGGGCTCCAGTTCGAACTCGTCTTTTTCAATTTTCACCAGCACGGTGCCTTCGAGCACGAAGATAAACTCCTCGCCATCGTGAACTGATAGTTCCTTGTCCGGATTTTCCTCCAGGTCAACGATCAGAGACTCCATGTGCCGGCCCTGGACTTCCGGGGCCAGGCTCTGATAGGAATAGAGTTTGCGGCCCCTGGGAGACGTGGACCGGGTCACGGGCATGCGTTCATGCTTGCGGGTCACGGAATACAACCGGCTGCCCACCCCGGACAACAGCCTTGAAAACGCGCTGTCAAGGGCCTTGGAAAGCTTTACCAGGGTCCCGAGCTGGGGCTGAATCTCATTGGCCTCAATCCGGGTCAGGGTGTCCACGTCAAAACCCGTCAATGCCGAGATCTCATCATAGGAAATCCCCTTTTCCTCCCGGATGCTGCGGATCCGATCGCCAATGGCCTCAACGTCCACTGCGCCGGATCCGTGCTCGATATTCCCGGTCAGTACTTCATAGCGGTCCTTGTACCCGGCTGATTTTTCATGTTCGACCATGTCATGGCTCCTTTGGCAAATATGCCCGAATCAATGGGATCGACTCCCTGTTCAACTGCCTGAATCTCTTTCTTACCAAAACCGGCCGGGACCGTCAAATCCCAAACACATCCGGCCTGTGAAAATACAGGACGTTTTGCCGGCTGTGTTGTCATTGGCCCCGCTGCTGTGATATATGAATATATTAATGCATGCATTTTATCGCCGCAGCAATTTATAACCTGTAAACTGCAAAAAAGGGACATGCAATGACCGATTCACAATACCAGGCCTGGCTTTGGGAAAAGCTGGGCCATCAAACCCTGGAAAATCTCAAAAAACATGGATTTGCCGGTCACTTTGTCAACAATGCAGACGAGGCCCGGGACTTGATCCTTGAACTGGTCAAGGATTATGAAAGCTTTGGTTTTGGCGGATCAGCCACGGCCCGGGCCATAGATCTTCCCAATGCCCTGGGCACGCAGGGCAAAACCGTCTACGACCATTGGGAGTCGTCTGCCGAGGAATCAGACCTGTCGCTTCGCCTGAAACAAGGCCGCTGCGACTGCTTTATCTGTAGCGCAAACGCCATTTCCGCCACCGGGGAGATTGTCAATGTGGACGGCGTCGGCAACCGGACCAATGCCATGACATTCGGATGCCCCAAGGTGATTATCGTAGCGGGCATGAACAAGGTAGCCGTGGACCTTGACGGGGCGTTGCGCCGGATCCGTGAGGTGGCCGCGCCCATGCGCGCAAAGAGTCTGAACATGAGCACCCCGTGTGCGGAAACCGGCATCTGCACGGACTGCAACTCGGCCCAGCGCATCTGCCGGATCACGGCGATCCTGCACCGCAAGCCAATGATGACCGATGTAACCGTGGTGCTGGTAAACCAGAGCCTGGGATTTTAATGCCCCGGCAGTGCGCAGGCCCGCCCTGGCACCAGCGGCAATGCTGGCAGGCAGCCAATTTCTCTGTCAGACACATTTTTGAAAAACACCCGGACCGGCTCAACCTGATGGTTGAAACCGCCGGCCATATCCGGGCCGGCCTGGAACAGCTGGATTGGCTATACCAGGACCTGTGCGCAAAAACCTGCACCTTCTGCCCCGAGCCCTGCTGCCTGTCCGCAGATGTCTGGTTTGACCTAAAAGACCTTTTGTTTCTCCACGCTGCCGGCCTGGCCCTGCCGGTCCAAAACCCCAAAAAACACAGTCAAATGCCCTGTGCCTTTCTCGGGCCCCGGGGGTGTGTGCTTGCCAGAACCAACCGACCCTGGATCTGCACCTGGTATCTGTGCGCCACCCAGAAACACCGGCTCACCAGGGAAGATCCCGTCCGGCTGGCCAGAATCCAAAATCTCACACAACAGGTCAAAACGCTTCGCGCAACACTGGAAAACCGCTTTATTGCGCTGGCTCTGGAAGATAAGGGCCAATAATCAAGGTTTCCTCCCATCGTTTCCGAAAAAATTGCTTAAAGAAAACTGCAGAGGCGCCGAGATATTGTATTAGTGAATACGCACGGGACTTGTTGCCCTTTAAAAATCCAGAAAAAGCAACAATGCGCTTGGGAAGACGCATATGGACATGATCGGGTATCCAATGCCCCTGCCGTATTCATCGCGGCGCATCTGAATTTATTTTTTTGTTCTCAATTTTGTTTCAGCTTTGACTTTTCATTTTGGGTTCTTTTTTTAAACAAAAAACAGGAAAGGAAAAATCGCATGAAAAAACTTTTGAAAAAACTCTGCTTAAGTCTGAGCCTTTGCCTTCTTCTCGGAGCTGGCGCCGCGATAACCGCCCCCACGGATGCCCAGGCCATTGACAGCCAG